>PULL01000042.1 GCA_003550945.1 Thioalkalivibrio sp.
CAGAAACGGGTCGGCGCCTTCAGGCGCGACTGTCGCCCCGTGGGAAGACCACCAGATGGGAAAAGTTAAGCCGCAGTCTCACGTGATCCGAAATCACGAAATTGTCGTGGCTCGGTGCGACGCAGAGGATCTCGGTTCCGTCGGCCAGCTTCAGCGTGTAGAGGAAGTCGGCACCGCGGAAGGCTTTCGCGAGCACCTCGGCCTGGATCTCGCCCTGCTCGATGTCCAGTGCGACGTCGTCCGGCCGCACCAGCACGTCCACCGCGGTACCCGGACCGAAGCGGCCGGACAGGGTGCCGTGGATTTTTCCCAGCGCGGTTTCCACGCAGTCGTTTTCGCAGACCTTGCCGGGGATGATGGTGCCCTCGCCGACGAAATCGGCGACAAAGCGATCGGCGGGCCGGTGATACAGGTGATAGGCGGTGTCCCACTGGCACAGGCGTCCGTTGTTCAGCACCGCAATGCAGTCGGCGAACGCGAACGCTTCGTGCTGGTCGTGCGTGACCAGCATGCCGGTGGTGCCTTCGGCGCGCAGGATGGACCGGACTTCCCGGGCAAGATCGGTACGCAGTTCCACGTCCATGCTCGAAAAGGGCTCGTCGAGCAGCAGCAGCTGTGGCTTCGGCGCCAGCGCGCGCGCCAGCGCGATCCGCTGCTGCTGGCCGCCGGACAGCGCGTGCGGGTAGGCGCGCTCGTATCCCGCCAGGCCGATCAGCCGAAGCAGTTCCCGGATCCGTCGTTCGCGGTCCGCGCGGCTCCAGCGGCGGATGCCGAAGGCGATGTTGCCCGCGACGTCGAGGTGCGGGAACAGCGCGAAGTCCTGGAACACCATGCCCACGCTGCGTTTCTCCGGCGCCAACGTGAAGCCGGGTCGGCTCACACTCTCGCCGTTGAGCCGGATCTCACCGCGCATCACGCCCTCGAACCCCGCGATCGCCCGCAGCAGTGTCGTCTTGCCGCAGCCGGACGGGCCCAGCAGGCAGCCGATCTGCCCACGCGGAAGCTCCAGCGAGATCGCGTGCACGACGCGCTGCGCGGAGTACCCGACGTCGACGTCGTCCAGCACCACCTCCGCGGCGGCAGCGGAGTTTCTGCCTGTGGTCGTCATGTGCCCTGTGTGCCGGCCGGTATCGCAAGCGGCTCCGGCCGGGCGGGGCTGTCGCTCCGCTGGCGCATTCGCCGTCGCTGTCCAGGCCGGGATCGCTCAATGGTCAGGCTGAGCAGGATAACCGGAAGCAGCCCGACCAGCACGATCGCGAGCGCCGCACTGGAGGATTCTGCGAGGCGTTCGTCTCCCGCGAGCTCGAAGGCGCGCACCGCGAGGGTGTTGAAGTCGAAGGGGCGCAGGATCAACGTCGCGGGCAGTTCCTTGAGCACATCGACGAAAACCAGCAGCAACGCGGTGAGCAGCGTGCCGCGCATGATCGGCAGGTGCACCCGGGTCAGCGTGCCCAGCGGGCGCAGGCCCAGCGATCGGGCGGCGTCGTCCATGCTGGGCTTGATCTTGCCGAGCCCGGCCTCCACCGTCTGCAGCGAGACGGCCAGGAACCGCACCACGTAGGCGAACAGCAGCGCGACCAGGGTGCCGGACAGCAGCAAACCGGTCGAGATCCCGAAGCGGTCGCGCATGAACGCGTCCAGGGTGTTGTCGAACCAGGCGAACGGCATCATTACCCCGATCGCGATCACCGTTCCCGGGACCGCGTAACCGAGGCCGGCGACCCGGACCGCGATGCCGGTGATGACTCCCCCGCGCATCCGCCGGGCGTAGGCGAGGATCAGGGCCAGAGCGACGGCGATCACCGCCGCAATCGCGGCCAGGTAAAAGGTGTTGAAAACGAGTTGCGCGAAGGCCGGGTTCATCCAGTGGTTCGTCGTCCGCGCGGCCCAGATCGACAGCTGGGTGGCCGGAATCAGGAAGCCGAACAGGATCGGCAGCAGGCAGGCGGTCACGGCCGCCCCGGCCTTCCAGCCGCGCAGCTTGTAGCGGGGCAGTTCCGAGTACTTCGAGCTGGTGTGGTGGAAGCGGGCGCGCATGCGCGACCAGCGTTCGAGCAGGATCAGCACGAACACGAAGCTGAGCAGCACGGCCGCGAGCTGGGCGGCGGCTCCGGGATCCGCAAGCCCGTACCAGGTACGGAAGATTCCAGTGGTGAAGGTCGGAATACCGAAGTAGGCGACCGTTCCGTAGTCGGCGAGCACTTCCATCAGCGCCAGCGTCAGGCCGGCGATTACCGCCGGGCGTGCGAGCGGCAGCGCGACCCGGAAGAAGCCTGCATACGGTCCGCTGCCCAGGGTTCGCGACACCTCGAGCACGCAGACGGATTGTTCCAGGAACGCCGCGCGGGTGAGCAGATAGACGTAGGGATAGAGCACCAGGGTCAGCATCAGCATGGCCCCAGTCAGCGACCGGATCTCCGGGAACCAGTATTCTCCGAAACCGAGCCCGGTGACATCGCGGATCATCGTCTGCACGGGCCCGGCAAAATCCAGCATGCCGGTGTAGGTGTAGGCGATGATATAGGCCGGCATCGCCAGCGGCAGCATCAGGGCCCACTGGAAGATCCGCCGACCGGGGAACTCGCAGACGCTGACCAGCCAGGCCACCGGTATCCCGATCACCAGCACCCCGATGCCCACGCCGAACAGCAGCAGAAGCGAGTTCGTCACGTATTCGCCGAGCACCGTCGCGCGCAGGTGCATCCAGACCTCGCCCGCAGGGAGAAAGACGTGCGCGAAGATCACGAGAACCGGCAGCGCGAGGACCAGCGCCACGGTGACGGCGACGACCTGCCAGAGATCGGGTCGCGCGAAGCGGCGGAATGGCCGGGAAACGGCGTCGGGCGGACGTTGGGCAGCGGGTTCGGAGATCATTTCCGCGAATAATAACCGTTCATGATTGGGTGGGACACCCGAAAAACAACCGGGCGGACCGAAATGTTCGGTCCGCCCGGAGGTATGGGTGCCGGTCCTGCCTCAGGTCAACGCCAGCGGGCCCGGTCCATGATGCGGACGGCTTCGGCGTTGTGCTGACCCAGCAGGGAGAGGTTCAGGCTGTCGGCCTTGAAGTCGCCGAAGCTCTGAAGGATCTCGCTGGCCGGTACGTCCGGGCGCACGGGATACTCCTGGTTGGCCTCGGCGTACCAGCGCTGGGCCTCTTCTGTGGTCAGGTATTCGATCAGCCGGATCGCGTTCTCCGGGTTCGGCGCGTGCACAAGGGCGCCGGCGCCGCTGATGTTCACGTGGGTGCCGCGATCCTCCTGGTTCGGGAAGAACACCCCTAGTTGCTCCGCGGCCGCACGCTGGTCTGCGTCATCGCCGGCGAGCATGGCACCGATGTAATAGGTGTTGGCGATCGCGACGTCGCAGACTCCGGCCGCAGCGGCCCGGATCTGGTCGCGGTCACCCCCCTGTGGAGGACGGGCGAAGTTGGCGACCAATCCGTTGGCCCACGCCTGTGCGGCCTCCGGGCCGACGCTGGCGATCATCGCCGAGACCATGGACTGGTTGTAGACGTTCGACGAGGAGCGGACGCAGATGCGGCCGCGCCACTTCGGATCCGTCAGCGCTTCGTAGGTCGACAGTTCGGACGGATCCACCTTCGCCTTGTTGTACAGGATGGGGCGGGCGCGCATCGACAGGCCGTACCACTGACCATCGACGTCGCGGAGGTGTTCCGGGACGCGTTCGTTCAGCACTTCGGACTCGATGGTCGACAGCACGCCGGCCTGCTGGGCCTGATGCAGGTTGCCGGCATCCACCGTGATCAGTACGTCGGCTGGGGAATTGCGTCCTTCGAGCCGGATGCGCTGAAGCAGCTCGTCGGCCCGAGCGGTGAGCAGATTGACACGGATGCCCGTATCCCGGGTGAAGTCGTCGAGCAGGGGCTTGATCAGGTTTTCCTGGCGGGCCGAGTAGACGTTGACCTCGCCATCGGCGCTGACCGACGCAGGCAGGCCGATTGCGGCGCCAAGAGCCGCGACTCCGAGGAATCTGAGCGTGTTGCGGAACATGGGTCTCACTCCGTAGTTAATGTTGGTTCGCGAAGTGCGAACAATAACAATTGTCATTCGTAAAGTTGCCGGAGTCAATGCCCCCTGCCCGGGTGCGGCGAGACTGTTCACCCGGAACGAGTCAGGCTGGTAGTCTTGGCGAATGAGCGCCAGGTCGCCGATCCATCTGGAATCCCTCCCGCACGCGGCGCGGGAGCGCGCCACGGGCCTGTTGAACGACTTCCTGGAGCGTGCTTCGGACCGTCGCGCGGAGATTCCAGGGGCGGAGATCGTGCTGCTGTGCAGCGACTACGTGGCGCAGATGGCGATGCGGCACCCGGAATACGTATTGGACGCGCTCGACGCCGACGGACGGATGCCGGCGCGCACCGACGGGGAACTGGGCGACTGGTTGTCCGGGCGCCTGGGCGGGATCGGCGACGAAGCCGGTCTGAAGGCCTGCCTGCGGGAACTGCGCCACCGTGAACTGATCCGGATCGCCTGGCGCGACCTGCTGGGAGAGGCCAGTCTCGACGAGGTGATGAACGACCTCACCCGGCTCGCGGACACCCTGGTGCAGGGGGCTCTCGCCTGGTTGGAGGAGCAGTTCCGCGCGCGTTATGGCACGCCGCGCGATCGCAACGGCGAGGCTCAGTCGCTGGTTGTGCTTGGCATGGGCAAGCTCGGAGGCGGGGAGCTGAACTTCTCCTCCGACATTGACCTGATCTTCGCGTACTGGCGTCCCGGCGCCACGGACGGCAGCCGCAGCATCGAGAATCAGGAATTCTTCCAGCGTCTCGGCCGGTCCCTGATAGCCGCGCTGGCCGACACGACGCCGGAGGGGTTCTGCTACCGGGTCGATATGCGCCTGCGGCCCTTCGGTGACTCCGGGCCGCTGGTGATGCATTTCGATGCGATGGAGGACTATTACCAGGCACATGGACGGGAGTGGGAGCGCTACGCGCTGATCAAGGCCAGGGTAATGGCGGGGGAGCCTGCAGCCGGCGAGCGCCTGATGGAGAAGCTGCGCCCGTTCATCTACCGCCGCTACCTCGATTACGGCGCCTTCGCGAACCTGCGCGAGCTGAAGCGGATGATCAACGAGGAGTCGCTGCGCAAAGAGCGTGTGGAGGACGTGAAGCACGGCGAGGGCGGCATCCGCGAGGTCGAGTTCGTGGGCCAGGTGTTCCAGTTGATCCGCGGTGGACGGGACCGTGCGCTGCAGCGCCGGGACCTGCTGGGGGTGCTGGAGGTTCTCGGCGCGCGGCAGCTCCTGCCTCCTCGCGCGGTGGAACAGCTGGTGGCGGCCTACCGTTTCCTCCGCCGGGTGGAGAACCGCCTGCAGATGCAGTATGACCAGCAGACTCACCGGCTGCCACCCCAGCCCTTCGACCGCATGCGGCTCGCGCTGTCCATGGGTTTCACGGACGAGGCGTCCTTCGAGACGGCCTTGCTGCGGGAGCAACGCCGCGTGCATGCGCATTTCGAGCAGGTTTTCTCGGCACCGCAGCGGGAGGACGGAGAGGCGCTGGAAAGCGTCCCGGGAGCCGGACGGCAGCGGATGATCGCTCGGCTCTGGTCCAGGGGACTGGAAGAACAGGATGCGCTCCCGCTGCTGACGGACATGGGCTTCAGGGATCCGGCGGCTGCCTATGATGGCATCCGCGCCCTGCGTCACAGCCCGGTTACGCGCAGCCTCTCGGAAACCGGGAGGCAGCGCCTCGATCGCCTGATGCCGCTGCTTCTGGGCGCTCTCGCCGAGCTGGACGCACCGGACCCGGCGCTGCCCCGTGCATTGCAACTGGTGAAGACCATCGCCCGGCGCTCGGTCTACCTGTCTCTGCTGGTGGAAAACCCCCTCGCGTTGTCGCAGTTGGTGAAGCTGTGCGAGGCGAGCTCCTGGATCAGCGACCAGTTGACCCGTTTCCCGCTGCTGCTGGATGAGCTGCTCGATCCTCGGGTGCTGTATGCCCCGCCCGGGCGCGAGGGCCTGAAGGAGGAACTGGACCACGAACTGGCCCAGTTTCCACTGGAGGATCAGGAACAGGTGCTGGACCGGCTGCGCCAGTACAAGCAGGTGCAGACCCTGCGCGTGGCGGCGGCCGACATCATGGGTCACCTGCCATTGATGCGCGTGTCGGACCACCTGACCTGGTTGGCCGAAGTGCTGCTGGAGCGGGTGCTGGAGCTTTCCTGGAACCTGATGGTGGAGCGTCACGGCGAGCCGTGGTGCGGTCCGGAGGACGCACGCCGCAGGGCGCGCTTCGCGATCATCGGCTACGGCAAGCTCGGTGGCCTGGAACTGGGCTACGGGTCGGACCTTGACGTGGTCTTCCTGCACGACAGCGAGGGCGAGCCGGCCCGTACCAGCGGTCCGCGGGTGATCGAAAATTCGGAGTTCTTCGGACGCGTGGCCCAGCGCGTGGTCCACCTGCTCGGTGCTTTCACGCCCTCCGGGCGTCTCTACGAGGTGGATACGCGCCTGCGTCCGAGCGGTCTCTCGGGTCTGCTGGTCACCAGCCTGGACGCTTTTCTGCGCTACCAGGAGGGATCGGCGTGGACCTGGGAGCACCAGGCGCTGGTGCGGGCCCGGTTCGTCGCCGGCGATCCCGATCTGGGTGAGCGCTTCGCCGAGGTACGCCGCCGGATTCTGGCCCGACCCCGCGACCCCGCCGCATTGAGGGCGGAGGTGGTGGAGATGCGGAGCAAGATGCTGGCGGAGCACGCCTCGCGCGATCCGGAGGTGTTTGACCTCAAACGCGACCGCGGTGGTATTACTGACATCGAGTTCATGGTTCAATATTGGGTTTTGGCCAACGCCCACGAGTATCCGGAGGTCTGCGAGTGGCCCGACAAGGTGCGCAACCTCGAGGTGCTTGGCCGGGTGGGAGTGATCAGCGAGGCGCTCGGCACCGCGTTGGCCGATGCCTACCGCGATATGCGCAACCGGATCCACCGGCTGACGCTCGCGGGCGAAGGCACCCGGGTCAGCGATCCGCCGGAGGATCTGCGGGCGCTGCGGGTGCAGGTGGTGGCCACTTGGGACGAACTGTTCGGGGATGTCGCGACTGACGCGGCGACGGCCGCGAATGCTGACTGAGGAGAGACCGAAGATGTCGATGGCGGATCGCGACGGAGTGATCTGGATGGACGGCAGGATGGTGCCCTGGCGCGACGCCCGCACCCACGTGCTTACGCACACGCTGCACTATGGCATGGGCGTGTTCGAGGGCGTGCGCGCATACGAGGCCGAGGGGGGTACCGCCATCTTCCGGCTCGAGGATCACACGCGTCGCCTGTTCAACTCGGCGCGGATCCTCGGGATGCGGATACCCTACGGCGCTGAGGAGATCAGCGCCGCGCAAGTGGCCGCCGTGCGCGAAAACGGACTCAAGACCGCCTATCTTCGGCCGATGTGTTTCTACGGGTCCGAGGGCATGGGCCTGCGCGCGGATAACCTGGAGGTACACGTGATCGTAGCGGCCTGGACCTGGGGAAGCTATCTCGGCGAGGAGAACATGACCCGGGGCATCCGCGTGCACACGTCGTCCTACAATCGCCACCACGTGAACGTGACCATGTGCAAGGCGAAGGCCAACGGCAACTACATGAACTCGATGCTGGCGTTGCAGGAGGCGATCTCCTGCGGCTACGACGAGGCCATGCTGCTGGATACCGAGGGCTACGTGGCCGAGGGCAGCGGCGAAAACATCTTCCTGGTGCACGATGGTGTGCTATACACACCGGACCTGACCTCTGCCCTCGATGGCATCACGCGCCGGACCATTCTGGCGCTGGCCGACGAGGAGGGTCTGCGGGTGGTCGAGAAGAGGATCACGCGTGACGAGGTCTACATCGCTGACGAAGCCTTCTTCACCGGCACCGCCGCTGAGGTCACGCCCATCCGCGAGGTGGACAACCGTCCGATCGGCGCCGGCACGCGCGGCCCGATCACCCAGCGTCTGCAGTCGCTGTACTTCGACGTGGTGAAGGGCCGGCACCCGAAGCACAGGGGCTGGCTGACCTACGTTTGAACCCGCTGGCGCACCGCGATCACCGAACAGGAGAGGGAAGATGCCAAACCCACGCACCGCCGAACAGCAGGAGCGGTTCAAGCCGGCCAACGCGGAGACCACGGTGAAGCTGCGTCGCAGCCAGCTGCCGCTGAACTGCCCGACGCCACACACTGCATTGTGGGCCTCTCACCCCCGCGTCTATCTGCCGATCGACGAAGCTCCCGACGGGCAGATGCGCTGCCCTTACTGCGGGACCGTCTACGTATTGGAGGACTGAGACGGAACGGGAGTCTTCCGGCTCTCGATCCGGCAGCACACACGATGGATTCCAGGGTCAAGCAGGCCAGGGTGATTGTGGTAGAGGACGATGTCCGGATGGCGCGTGCGATGGAACGACACCTGCGCCGGGATGGGCATCTCGTGACGCGGGTTTCCAACGGTCCCTCGCTGCGACAGGCGTGTCGCGAGCAGGGTGCCGACCTGGTGCTGCTGGACCTCAATCTCGGTTCGGAGGATGGTCTGGATCTTGCGCGGGACCTGCTGCGAACCACCAGCGCGGCGGTCATCATCGTCAGTGGTCGCGCGGATTTGCAGGACAGGGTCACCGGACTGGATGCCGGCGCCGACGACTACGTGACCAAGCCTTTCGCTCCGGACGAGTTGCTGGCCCGGGTGCGCGCGGTTCTGCGGCGGCACTCACTGATGCCGTCGCCAGCCGCTACGGCCAGCATCGGTCCGTACCGGCTGGCATGGGAGGAAATGACCCTGACCAGCGAGGATGACCGCGACGTCCGCATCCGCTTCACGGAAACGCAGGCGCGCATCCTGATGATGCTGATGCACAGTCCCGGACGTACCGTGACCCGGGAAGCCCTGTGTAGCCGCGGGGTGAAGCCTGCCGAGGACCGCAGCGTCGATGTGCACGTGGCCAACATCCGTCGCAAGCTGCGCGAGTCGGGGGTCGATGACCTGCTGATCTGGCCGGTCCGGGGCCTGGGTTACCGCATCCACCTCAGGGGCGCGCGGGTCACCGAGCCGGAATGACCGCGCGCCTGCTCCGCTTCGAGCGCGGGACGGGTGTCCAGATGGTCGGCCCCCGGCGAGTCCCGGCGCGGAAGCGCCCCGTGGCCGAATCCACGGATGGCGGGGTTGTCGACCCGGGCACAGAGGCCGGGGCTCGAGTGTGACCGCGGCCCGGCCGGACCAGGTTCTCCAGCGGCTGGTGCGCAGCGAGTCGGCGCTGCGCGAGGCCCAGGCGATCGCGCAGCTCGGCAGCTGGATGCTGGACTACGCGAGTGGGGAACTGATCTGGAGCGACGAGGCTTTCCGCATCCTGGGTCTGGAACCCGGGTCGGTCGAGCCGACGCTTGAACTCTTCCTGGATTTCGTGCATCCCGACGATCGGGCGGCGGTGCGCCGGGAACTCGAGGCCGCGCCGCTGCGCGCCGACGGCTACTACTCGATCGAACATCGGGTGCTGGCCCGCGGTGGCGGCGGCATCCGTTTCGTCCGCGAGCGGGGCCGGGTCCATTTCGATGATCAGGGCCGTCCGGCGACCATTTCAGGAACCGCCCTGGACATCACCGAGCGGGTTCAGGCAGAAACTGAACTGTTGCAGCGGGAACGCCTCGAACGCGGACTGCTCGAGCTTTCGGCGCTGTTTCTTCGACGCTCCGGCCAGGACATGGACGGCCTGATTCATCAGGCTCTGGCCCGGATGGGCGAACTGAC
>PULL01000092.1 GCA_003550945.1 Thioalkalivibrio sp.
GCCCGGTCGTGATCGAGGTGTTTTCGGCCCGACCAAGGGTCTGGTGCCGACGCGCAGAATCGAACTGCGGACCTGCCGATTACGAATCGGCTGCTCTACCAGCTGAGCTACGTCGGCGTGGGGCGAATGATAGCCGAGCGCGAGGCCCGACAACAAACCTGGGGATCAAGAGTCCCGGCGCGGGCCGACACGGATCACGACGTCCACGCCCAGCACTTCCATGGATGCCGGGAGACCAGGGAGCTCCCCGATCTGAACCCGCGCTGGGGCGACGTCTTCGAGACGGCCCGTGTCGGTGTGGAAGAGGTGGTGATGCGGGTCGGGATTGGAATCGTAGAAACGCTTGGTCGAATCGATCACGACCTCGCGCACCAGGCCCGTCTCCGCGAACAGGTTCAGGGTGTTGTACACCGTAGCCTTGGATACGCGGGCGGAACTCGTGCTGAGCTGGGCGAGGATCTGCTCGGCGCTCAGATGCTGGTGGCGGCCAAACAGCAACCGCGCAATCTCCGTGCGCTGTTCAGTGGGTGCGATGCCGTGCTGTTCGAGCATTTCCAGCGCCTGCTCGCGCGGCAGCAATCGCAAATTTTCGGGACCCCGGCTCATGAATCCCGAGTATAGCAGGGGGTTAGACAAAGTCTAGTTCCCATTCCTGGGCAAGCCGCCAGTGCGTTGCCGGCGATCGCGGCAGCGCACCGCGGGGTGGTAGACTTGAGCGATGGGTGTCGGGCCGGTGTGTTTGGAGCGGGTGATGGGAATCGAACCCACATTAAGAGCTTGGGAAGCTCCCGTTCTACCATTGAACTACACCCGCTTCGCGCCACGATTGTATGCGCTCGGTGCCCCGTACTCAATGCGCTGGAGTCGCCCATGCAGATTGCCCTGAACGGCGAAGCCTACGACCTCGAAGCGCCGCCCGGCAGCGGCGGGACGGCCACCCTCGAACACCTGGTAGCGGCACTCGACCTCGAGGGTAGGCGTCTGGCGATCGAGGTGAACGGCGAACTCGTGCCACGCAGCGAGCACGCGACTTTCCGCCTCGCGCCGGGGGACCGCGTCGAGATCGTGCAGGCCATCGGCGGCGGCTGAACCTCATATTCCTCCAAGGCAAGGATCCGCATGAACACTGTTGCTGCAACCGACATTGCCGAGACCACGGACACCTTCCGGGTCGGCGAACGTTCCTTCTCCTCGCGCCTGCTGGTGGGTACGGGGAAGTACCGCGACCTGGAGCAGACGCGGCTGGCCATCGAAGCCAGTGGCGCGGAGATCGTCACGGTGGCGATCCGGCGCACCAACATCGGGCAGACGCCTGGCGAACCGAACCTGCTGGACGTGATTCCGCCGGATCGGTACACGCTGCTGCCGAACACCGCCGGCTGCTACACCGCCGAGGACGCGATCCGGACCTGCCGGCTGGCGCGCGAGCTGCTCGATGGCCACAACCTGGTGAAGCTGGAGGTGTTGGGGGATCAGAAGACGCTGTACCCGGACGTTTTCCAGACCCTTTCGGCCGCCGAGACGCTGGTCGCAGAGGGCTTCGACGTGATGGTCTACACCACCGACGATCCGCTGCTGGCGCGGCGCCTCGAGGAGGTGGGCTGCAAGGCGGTGATGCCGCTGGCGGCGCCGATCGGCTCCGGGCTGGGCATCCAGAACCGCTACAACATCCGCGAGATCGTCGAGAGCGCGAAGGTTCCGGTGCTGGTCGACGCCGGAGTCGGTACCGCCTCGGACGCGGCGATTGCGATGGAGCTCGGTTGCGACGGCGTGCTGATGAACACTGCGATTGCCGCTGCACGCGACCCTGTTCTGATGGCCAGCGCGATGCGCCACGCGGTGATCGCCGGGCGCGAAGCGTACCGGGCGGGGCGTATGGCGCCGCGGCGGCATGCCAGTGCGTCGTCACCGGAAACCGGCTACTTCTTTACCTGACCCCATGAACCCGTCTGGTCCGGAGATTCCCGCTGGGCAAGTCCGGCGGGTGCGCAGCTTCGTGCGCCGCGAGGGCCGCATGACTGCGGGTCAACAGCGGGCGCTGCAGACGTTGTGGCCGCGCTTCGGTATCGCTCCGGGCGGCGCTCCCGTGGATTTTCGGGCGCTGTTCGGGCGCGATGCTCCAGTGACGCTGGAGGTCGGATTCGGAAACGGCGAAAGTCTCGCCTGGCAGGCCGAACGCATGCCGGAACGGGACTTCGTCGGGATCGAAGTGCATCGCCCCGGAGTTGGCCACCTGCTCGGCGAACTGGAGCGTCGCGGTCTGCAGAACGTCCGGATCTTCAACGAGGACGCGGTGGAGGTGCTGGAGTCGCGTATCGCACCGGCGAGCCTGGACACCGTGCAGGTCTTCTTTCCCGATCCCTGGCACAAGAAACGGCACCACAAACGTCGGTTGGTCCAGCCCGCCTTTGTGCGGCTGGTGGCCTCCCGGCTGCGCCCGGGAGGATGGCTGCACCTGGCGACGGACTGGGACGACTACGCGCGCCAGATGCAGCAGGTGATGGAAGCTGCAACGGATCTCTTCGCTCCCGAGGGCGCGCAGCCTTTGGCCGCTCGTCCGTCGTCGCGGCCTCCGACGCGCTTTGAGCGGCGCGGGGAGCGCCTCGGCCATCGGGTCAGCGACCTGCTGTATCGGCGTCGGGAGCCCGCCGGCGCCGCCTGAGGGCGGACTACATCGAGGCCTTCACTACCAGCACGGGGCAATCCGCGTTGCCAATCACGCGCTCCGACACGCTGCCCATCATCAGCCGGCTGAGACCGGTACGCCCATGGCTGCCGACCACGATCATGTCCGCACCCTTGGCCCGGGCGGTTTCGAGGATCACGGTATCCGGACGGCTTCCCTCCTGCAGCATCGCATCGACCTCAACCTGTTCCTTGGCCGCCGCCTTGCGCACGCGATCCACTGCGGCCTGCGCCTCCGCCCGTTCCTCGGAGCCGCTATCCTCGGCAACGACACTGACCGCGGTGAGCGGAAGCCCGCACTTGCCGACCAGGCGTACCGCGGAGTAGGCGGCCGCATCACCCAGTCGGGAGCCGTCCGTCGCGATCAGGATGCCCTTTTCCGGCATCTTCGTGTCGCGCGGCGCCACCAATACGCTGCAGCTGGCAAGGCCGATCACCTTGGCGGTGGAGTCGCCCACCATCAGCCGCGCGAGATCGCTTCGGGTCCGCCGGCCGATCACGACCACGTCGGCGTGCTTGTCGTTGGCGACCCGAACCACTTCGTGATACGGGTCGGAACCCTGCCGCAGCACGGTTTCGGCTCTTACCCCCGCCGCCCTTGCCTCTTCCGCGACCTTGTCGATCTGTTTCTGCGCCTCGATCTCCGCTTTCTGTACGCGGTCCGGTACCAGTGCCTCGTACTCGGGGTTGGTCAGTACCACTCGGGTCACCAACAGGCGCGCGCTGCAGCGGCGGGCCAGTTCCAGGGCCGTGGTCTCCGCGGCCGCGCTGAACTCGGAACCGTCGGTGGCCAGCACTATGGTCTCGAAACGCCCAACGGGCGAGAGTTCATCCGTCATTACGCGCCTCCGTGTCTCCCAGGGTCTGTCCAGAATACCTGAGCCCCGATGCTTAGGCACCAGTGCTGGCCTCCGCTGCGGCGGCGATGCCTCCGCGCCAGGGCGGCCGCCATGTAGGGTCGTCCAAGGCTTTGCGTCCAACCCTTCCCGGTGAAATAATCACTGGTTTTCCGGTGGTTTGTTCAGGCTCGGCACGATGGCGCCCGGCGTTGCCGCTAGAGCGTATCCCTCGAGCGTTGGCCCGAGCACGGGGCGGCGGTGCCGCCACTGGCTTCGCGGGTCGTTTGTCCACCCCAACACGTATCAGGCCGCTGCTCTCTGCCGCCACCGCGGGAAGACAACGCGCGGAACCCGCCACAGGGTCCCTTGCGCAGCCCGCCCAGACAGGACATCAGGAAGGACATGGAAACTCTGACGCTGACCACCGAGATGATCGTGGTGCTCGCGCTGCTTGGCCTCACGATCTTCCTGTTCGTGTCCGAGGTGGTGCGGGTCGATGTCGCCGCGATCTCCGTGATGGTCCTGCTCGGCCTGCTGAGCCTGGTGCCCGGCCTCGCCGCTCTCACGGATCCGGACCAGTTGTTTGCCGGCTTCGCATCCAACGCGGTGATTTCCATCATTGCCGTGATGATCATCGGCGCGGGTCTGGACCGCACCGGGGTGATGCACCGGGTCGCCGCCTTCATCATGCAGGTGGGCGGGACCACGGAGAAGCGGATCATCCCCACGGTATCCGGCACTGTCGGCATGATTTCCAGCTTCATGCAGAACGTCGGTGCGGCCGCACTGTTCATGCCCGTGATGAGCCGGATCTCCAACCGCCTGAACATTCCCCTGTCGCGCCTGCTGATGCCGATGGGTTTCGCGGCGATCGTCGGGGGAACGATCACCATGATCGGCTCCAGTCCGCTGATCCTGCTGAACGATCTGCTTCCGGCCGGCATGGAGCCGTTCGGGCTGTTCGACGTGACGCCAATCGGTCTGGCTCTGCTCGCGAGTGCCATCGTGTACTTCGTGCTGCTGGGTCCGTATGTACTGCCGTCGGCGCCCACCCTTTCCGGCAGCGGCGAGACCACCGCGGATTATTTCCGCCGGGTGTATGGGCTGAGCTACGAGATCCGCGAAGTCCGCGTCGCCAACGACAGCATCCTCGTGGGTCTCACCGTTGCGGAGGCCGAGCAGCGATTCGGCGTGGTGATCATCGGCAGCTATGTGAAGGCCGACCTGCGCATCGGGCCCTGGAGTGCCTACGAGATCGAGGCCGGTTCGGATCTGGCGGTACTGGGCTCTCCGGACGCGCTGCGGGCGTTTGCTGACCACACGGGTGTCCGGCCGCGGCGCGAGCTGAAGGTGTTTGCCAATGCGATGGCGCCAGGCAAATCGGGAATCGCGGAGGTCGTGATCGCGCCGGGTTCGCGCCTGATCGGCAAGACGGTGACCGAGGTCGCGATGCGGAGAACCTACGGGCTGTCGGTGCTGCAGCTGCAGCGCGGGGAGGAGCCAATTCGCGAGGGGCTGCGCGATGTGCCGCTGCAGTCCACCGACACGCTCGTCGTGCACTGCGACTGGGAGTCGCTGGCCCGGCTCGAGGGTGACCGCGACTTCGTCGTCGTCACCAGCGACTATCCTCGCGAACAGTTGCGGCCGAGCAAGGTGCCGCACGCGCTGTTTTTCCTCGCGGTTGCGCTGGGGATGGTGCTGTTCACGGACCTGCCGTTGTCGGTGGCGTTGATGACGGGTGCGCTCGGGATGATTCTGACCGGCGTGATCGAGATCGACGATGCGTACCGCGCCGTCAGCTGGAAGACCGTGTTCCTGCTGGCGAGCCTGATCCCGCTGGGTGCCGCGGTCGAGAACACCGGCACGGCGGCGTGGATTGCGCAGAACACGCTGGACATCCTGGGCCAGGTGTCGCCCTGGGTGCTGCAGGCGACGATCTTCGCGCTCGCGACGTTCTTTACACTGGTGATGTCCAACGTTGGTGCCACGGTGCTGCTGGTTCCGTTGTCCATCAATTTCGCGCTGGCGGCCCAGATGGCCGGCATGGAGGCGGACCCGCGGGTGTTCGCGCTGACCGTCGCCATCGCCACCTCGAATTCCTTCCTGATCCCGACCCATCAGGTCAACGCGCTGATCATGGGTCCGGGTGGATACCGGGTGAAGGACTACCTCAAGGCGGGTAGCATCATGACCCTCCTGTTCATGGTCGTCGCCCTGATCATGCTCAACATCGTTTTCTAGGTATGCTTAGCCCCAGACCCAACTTTTCGAGGAGATAAACCATGTCACAGAAGCATCCTGTCATCGCCGTCACCGGATCCTCGGGCGCGGGCACTTCCACGGTGAAGCGGTCGTTCGAATACATCTTCGAGCGCGAAAAGATCAAGCCGGTCGTGATCGAGGGCGACAGTTTTCATCGCTACGACCGCAAGGCGATGCGTGCGGCGATGCAGGCGGCCGAGGCCGACGGAAACCACCACTTCTCGCATTTCGGCCCCGATGCCAACCTGTTCCAACGCATCGAGGAGTTGTTCCAGACCTATGGTGAAACGGGCCAGGGGCAGAAGCGCTACTACCTGCACTCCGAGGAGGAGGCCGAGTTCCACAACGAGCGCCTCGGCACCAGCCTGGGGCCGGGCGAATTCACCCCGTGGGAGGACATCGAGCCCGATACCGACCTGATGTTCTATGAGGGCCTGCACGGCCTTGCCGCCGATGGCGACATCGACATCTCGCGCTACGTGGATCTTGGCATCGGCGTGGTGCCGATCGTGAACCTGGAATGGATTCAGAAGATTTTCCGGGACAACGCCGAGCGCGGCTACAGCGCCGAGGCGACGGTGGACACCATCCTGCGGCGCATGTCCGATTACGTGAACTACATCACCCCGCAGTTCTCGCGCACCCACATCAACTTCCAGCGGGTCCCGACCGTGGACACCTCCAACCCGTTCATCGCGCGTGACATTCCGACGCCCGACGAGAGTCTGGTGGTGATCCGCTTCAGCGATCCCAAGCGCTTCGGCGTGGACTTCCCCTACCTGCTGAACATGCTGCACGACTCGTACATGTCGCGTCCGAACACGCTGGTCGTGCCCGGCGGCAAGATGGTCCTGGCGATGGAGATCATCCTCGCGCCCATCATTCACGACATCATCGGTCGGCGCGGCTGACGGTTCTCTTCGAAGCCCCGCACGAGCGGGGCTTTTTTTCGGGTTCCCCCGCGGTCCGCTAGGATGCGCTGCAGCACACTTGTGGAGGATCGACGTTGTTCGGTTTCCTGGCCCGGCGGCCGGCCCGGCAGTTGGAGCAGTTTCGCGCGCGTTTCACCGGGCGCAGCCTGATCGTCCATCGCGGCTTCCCGGAGGAGTGGCTGGAAGAACTGCTGAAGCAGCCCGGAGGTGGTGGCCACTTCCGGCTCGACTCGCGCCGGTTGCCGGCCTCTAGGCCAACACCGGTCGAGTGGCTGGTGCAGACCCACGTGCTGCCGCTGGATCTGCCGCAGCCGTTGCTGCTGTGCATCCGCGAGCACGACATGCTCGTCCGCCACTTGCAGCGAGGCCGCAGTGCCGTCCACCCTTCGGAGATCGCGTGGTTTCTCGAAGAACTGGAGGATCGGCACCACGCCCGGCTGCGTTTCGGGAACCCGGCTGGGCGGATCGAGGTCCTCCGGGGCATTTCCACGAATGATAACGAGGCACTGAGCATGCTGGAGCACATCGCCGGATGACCGGCTCATCGACATTCCGATTCGCGTCGGCCAGCGGCAGTGAGCCCGGTGCGCTGGCGAACGATCTGGCCGCCGGTCTCGCAGTCGGGGAGTCCGGACAGCGTCCCGGAGCCATGGTTGGGCTGCTGTACCTGTCGGACTCGATGGCACGGCACGGCGCGGAGTTGCTCGACGCCCTGCGTGCAGCCACCGGCGTGTGGATGTGGACCGGATGCGTGGGGATGGCACTGATCGGCGGGCGGGACGAGTTTTACGAGACGCCCGCCGCGGTCGCGATGGTTGGCGAACTCGACGCGGACGATTTCCGGTTGATCCGGGGGCCGGTCGAATCCTTCGAGGCGCTGCGCGAGCAGCTGTCCGGCTTCATGGAGCCGGATCAGGCGGGCCGGCTGATTCTCCATGCGGATCCGGGTTTCGTGGGCCTGGAAGAGATGCTGACGCGCATCGACCGCGAGACTGCCTGGTTCACCACCGGTGGTGTGAGCTCGGGGCAGGCCGAGGTCGTGCAGTTTGCCGGCGCCGTGCTTTCGGGTGGTGTATCCGGGCTGGCGCTGAGAGAACACGTGCCTTTGGCTGCGCGCCACACTCAGGGATGCTCGCCGCTGTCCGGGCAGTACCGCCTCAGCGAGACCTGGCGCAACATCATCGTGAAACTGGACGAACGCCCGGCGCTGACGGTGTTCCGCGAGGTCATCGGGGACGTGCTGGCTCGTGATCTGCGCCGCGCCCTCGGCTATATCCACATCGGTCTGCCGATCAGTGGCTCGGACACCGGTGACTACCGGGTCCGCAACATCATCGGCATCGACCTGGACCGCGATCTGCTCGCGGTAGGTGAAATGCTCGAGCAGGGGCAGCACATCCTGTTCGTACGGCGCGATGGCCAGGCCGCACGGGAGGACCTGGAGCGGATGGTGGCGGAGATCCGGGCACGGGCTCCCAACGGGATTCGGGGCGCCCTCTACGTCAGTTGCCTCGGCCGCGGGCGGCACCAGTTCGGGGACGAGGGAACCGAGGTCCGCATCGTGCAGGACGCTCTTGGAAACGTTCCGCTGGTCGGCTTCTTCGCCAATGGCGAGATCTTCGCGAACCGCCTCTACGGTTACACCGGCGTGCTGACGCTGTTCACCTGAAGGCTGCGCGCAGCGCACCCGAAATATAGCGGAGGACCGGATGCGATACCGTCCGTTGGGCCGTACCGGCATCGATGTCAGCCTGATCGGGCTGGGCACGATGACCTGGGGCGAGCAGAACACCGAGGCCGAGGCCTTCGAACAGCTCGACTACGCGCTGGAACAGGGCGTGAACCTGATCGATGCGGCCGAGATGTATCCTGTGCCGCCGCGGGCCGAGACCCAGGGGCGGACCGAGACCTTCATCGGTCGGTGGCTGCAGGCGCGCGGATGCCGCGAGCAGGTGGTGCTGGCGACGAAGGTGGCCGGTCCGGCGCAATCCATGCCCTGGCTGCGCGGCGGGCCGCAACTCGTTCGCGCGCAGATGGAGGAGGCGCTGCAGCGCAGCCTGGAACGCCTGCAGACCGATTACGTGGATCTATATCAGGTGCACTGGCCTGCACGGAGTACCAACTACTTTGGCCAGCTCGGCTACGAACACCTGCCTGACGAGGACGCGACCCCGATCGCCGAGACGGCTGCGGTGCTCGACGGCTTCGTGCGGGATGGCCGGGTTCGCGCGATCGGTATCTCCAACGAGACGCCCTGGGGAGTAATGCAGTGGCTGCAGGCGGCCGAACAGGGCGTTGCGCCGCGGATTGCCAGCATCCAGAACCCCTACAACCTGCTGAACCGCAGCTTCGAGTCCGGGCTCGCCGAGATGGCGATCCGCGAGGATGTCGGTCTGCTTGCGTACTCGCCGCTCGCCTTCGGCATGCTCAGCGGCAAGTACCTGGGTGGCGTCCAGCCGGAAGGCGCCCGCCTGACGCTGTTCGAACGGTTCTCGCGCTACAGCAACCCGCAGGGCATCGCCGCCACCGAGGCCTACACGGCACTGGCCCGGGAACACGGTCTGACACCGGTGCAGCTGGCGCTGGCTTTCATCAACCGCCAACCCTTTTTGACCAGCAACCTGGTGGGCGCAACGCGTCTGGACCAGTTGGCCGAGAACATCGCCAGCGTCGAGGTGCAGCTCGACGACACGATCTGCGAGGCGATCGAGGCGATCCACGCGCGGTACACCTACCCCTGTCCCTGAGGGCCGCGGACAGTCGCGGGGACAGATTGATGAATCTGCCCCCATCCTTTCGTGGCAGGTCAATGATCCCGCGGCGGCGGCTCCAGATCCTCGAAGGCTTCGGCGGGGTCGAGCGAGACGCCGACGCTTCCCAGATGCAGCGCGGGACTCCCGGACTCGGATTCGAGCAGCAACCAGTGGCTGCCCTCGCGCCGGTACA
>PULL01000058.1 GCA_003550945.1 Thioalkalivibrio sp.
GACCGTATGAACGGGATCGTGAGCCGGCGCTGCTCCGCGAGCGCGGCGAGATCCAGCCGGTCCAGCAACGAGAGCAGGAACTCGAGGTCGCGGCACTCGTGGCGGATCAGGTACTCGGCGACCGCATCACCCAGCTGCAGCCCGCGCACACTCGCCCTTTTCTGCAGGATGGCCTTCAGTTCCAGATCACCGGGCTGGTCGAGGCGGAGCACCGGGCCCCAGGCCAGGCGCGAGACCAGATCGGGCAGCCCGCAGTCCAGGCCTTCCGGAGCGGTGCGGGCGGCGATCAGCAGCTGTCCGTCGCGTTCGCGCAGCCGGTTGATCAGGCCGAACAGCGCGCGCGCCCAGTCCGGGTCGCCACACACGGCCTGCAGATCGTCCAGCGCCAGCAGTTCCAGCCGATCCAGGTCGTGCAGCACGGCCGAGGGGTCGCGGTCCCGGAGTTCTTCGAGGGGAAGGTAGGCGCAAGGACGCCCGCTGGCCGATGCCTCGTGGCAGGCGGCCTGCAGCAGATGCGACTTGCCGCAACCGTCCGGACCGTGGAGAAACACCTGGCGCTCGCCACCGGGGCCGGACCCCAAAACCATCCGGCGCAGCATCGCGACCAGCCACTCGTGGGCGCCGGGGTGATAGGTCTCGAACCGCGAACTGTCGCGCAGCCGCAGGTCGAGCGGCAGCTGGCCGGCCGTCATGCCGGAGGCGATGCCCGGGTGCCTGCGGGGGCGTTCAGGTGTCTCCATGCCCGACGCCCCCAGACCACCGTGTACGCGAGACCACTGGTCACGGTGGTGAAGGTCACGATCACGATCAACGCCTGCACCCAGATCGGATCGAGTTGCAGGATGCCCACCTTCAGGATCGCGCCCAACACCAGCAGAATCTGGAAGAAGGTGTTGATCTTGCTGATCAACAGCGGCTCGATGTGCAGCGGACCCACCCAGTGCCGGTACGCGAGCGATCCCAGCGAAAGCCACAGGTCGCGCCCGACGACAAGCACCAGCAGCCAGATCGGGAGCAGACCGCTCAGGGTCACTGCGAGATAGATCCCAAGCATCAGGATCTTGTCCGCCGCCGGATCCAGCCAGGCGCCCAGCCTGGTCGCCCAGCCGTAACGGCGCACAAGATGGCCGTCCAGCGCATCGCTGAGCCCGGCAATCGCAAGCAGCACCAGCGCGGGCCAATAGTCGCCCCGGTACAGAAACCAGACAATCGGGATGGTCAGAAACATCCGCGACAGCGTGATCAGGTTGGGCAACTGACGCAGGTTCATGAACTTCTCAGCGGACGCTCCGGAACCAGAAGTCGACATCCGAACCCCCGCCCGGCGCGTCGGAAGCCGCGAAACCCTCGCCGGCCAGCACCTCGGCCAATGCCCCTGGCTCCAGCCCCGTGTCCAGTGCGAGCACCGCAGCACCCGGCAGCAGCCGGTGGATCTGCACGGACTGCACGGCCTCCAGCGCAGCGAGGCGCGCACGGAGCGACTGCAGATCGGCCATGCTGGCCACGCCGCTGAACCCGACTTTTGCCGACGCGTCCTCGACCAGGACCCGGGCCAGCCGCGCCCCAAGCTGATCGAAACCTTCGGCAGTCGCCTCCATGGCCGCGACTGCGGCCGAATCCGCGGTGACATCGGACTGAACTTCGTGGCCGCGATGGGACAGCCACGCGCGGGCCCGAACCCGGTCGCCCCGCTGGAACAGGTGCAGCAGCATCAGGCCGTCCGGGTCGTAGCGGCGACTGGGGCCGACCAACGCCTCGGTGACACCCCCGACGACATCGGCAGTGTGCACCTGTCGCCGGTCTTCCAGATCCGCCAGCGGGAACAGCAGCGGCACGTCGCGACGGGCCGCCCATTCCCGCAGCGACGTCAGCACCGCCTCCTGGTCCATCCCGGAACCGAGCAGCAGGCGCCGGTCCTCCCGCTCGAGAACGACCCAGACCAGCAGCGCCGGGCGCGAGCCCACCCAGACCGGCACCGCGGCGTCCTGGAGCGCGGCACGGAGCCGGGCGCGGTCGAAGGCCAGCAGGAAGCGCTCCGGACCACGCCGTTCCAGCGAACGCAACCAGGAACGGTCGGCGTCCTCCAGCATCGTCCCGGCAAGCTCGGACAGCTCCGGCGAACGGAAGCCGGCCAGCCGGACCAGCGCATCGCCCAGCCCCGTCGCGATCGCCTCTTCCTCGCCAGCGGCATCGACCATCTGTTCGATCAGCGCGGCGCGGGCGGGGACCGTGAGCAACAGCAGCCCCAACGCCAGCACCAGCGCAAAACCTGGAAATCCACCGACCCGAAACAACGCTGGCCTCTCCTCCATCACGACCCGAAAACCGGACAACGCGCAACATAGCACAGGCTGGCCTCCATCCCGGAGTCTTCTTTTGCATGCGCTACCGGCCGTCGTTACCATTCACTTCCCGCGGTAAAGAGAACCCCCATGCCTGAATCCCGCTCCGGTCTGACCTACCGCGATGCCGGCGTCGACATCGATGCGGGCAACGCCCTGGTGGATCGTATCAAGCCCTTCGCGGCGCGCACCCGGCGCCCGGGCGTCCTGGCCGGGCTCGGCGGCTTCGGCGCGATGTTCGAACTGCCGGTCGAGCGTTACCGCCGCCCGGTGCTGGTCTCGGGGACCGACGGCGTCGGAACGAAGCTCCGGGTTGCCCAGGAACTGGGCCGGCACGACAGCATCGGCATCGACCTGGTTGCGATGTGCGTGAACGACATCGTGGTGCAGGGTGCCGAACCGCTGTTCTTCCTCGACTACTACGCGACCGGACGGCTCGACGTCGACGTGGCCGCGGCCGTGGTCAAGGGGATCGCCGACGGTTGCGAGCAGGCCGGCTGCGCACTGGTCGGCGGCGAGACCGCCGAAATGCCCGGCATGTACCAGGATGGCGACTACGACCTCGCGGGCTTCGCGGTGGGTATCGTCGAAAGAGACGAAATCCTCGACGGCAGCCGGGTGCGCGCCGGCGACGTGCTGCTGGGGATGGCCTCGAGCGGTCCGCATTCGAACGGGTACTCGCTGATCCGGCGCGTGCTGGAACTCAGTGCCGCAGACCTCGAAAAGCCACTCGGGGATACCGATGGCGTGACGCTTGGCGACGCGCTGCTCGCGCCCACGCGCATCTACGTGCGCGCGCTGCTGGCGCTGCTGCGGACCGGAAGGGTCCACGCGCTGGCCCACATCACCGGAGGCGGACTCACCGAGAACCTGCCGCGGGTCCTGCCCCGGGGGCTGGATGGCCAGATCGATCTGGCGTCGTGGCCGCGCCCACCGGTGTTCGACTGGCTGCAGAGTGCGGGCGGAATCGCCGAGACGGAGATGCTGCGCACCTTCAACTGCGGGATCGGCATGGTCGCGGTGATCCCGGAGGCCGGCGTGGACCCCGCGATCTCGGAGCTTGCCGCGGCGGGCATTCCGGCCTGGCCGATCGGCCGTGTCATCGAGGGACCGGGCGCGTCCACGATCCACTACGTCTCGACATGATGGCCGGACGCGGCGAGGCTCCGGGCACCGGTTCCGCACCCGGTGAAGGGGACCCGGGCCCCGCAAGACGGCTCGCGGTACTGATCTCGGGTCGCGGCAGCAACCTGAAGGCGCTGATCGATGCCTGTGCCGAAGGCCGCGTGAACGGCCGGATCGTGCTGGTGATCAGCAACCGCCCGCTGGCAGCCGGGCTGGACTTCGCACGCGACGCGGGGATTCCCCACGCGGTGATCGACCACCGCCAGTACGCGGACCGAGAGGCTTTCGACCGCGAGCTGGGCGACCGTCTTGCCGACCACCAGCCCGACCTGATCGTGCTGGCCGGTTTCATGCGGGTGCTGACGCCTGCCTTCGTGGCGCGTTTCGCGAACCATATGGTGAACATCCACCCGTCCCTGCTGCCGCAGTTCCGGGGGTTGGACACTCATGCCCGCGCGCTGGCAGCCGGGGTCGAACATCACGGTGCGAGCGTGCATTTCGTGACCGCGGAACTCGACGGCGGACCCGTGATCATGCAGGCCAGGGTTCCCGTCTGTCCGGGCGACAGCCCGGAGCGGCTCGCCGCCCGTGTTCAAGCGGCGGAACATCGGCTGTACCCCGCGGCGGTGGGGCTGATCTGTTCAGGGCGGATTCATGCCGAAGGGGACAGGCTGTGGTGTGACGAAAAGCCCTTGCAGCGGCCGCTGCTGCTGGATCCTGCACCGGAGATGACTGAACCATGCGCTGGCACTACCTGATACTGGCTCTTTGCCTGGTAGGTCCCGTACACGCGGGATCGCCGACAAAGATTCCTCCGTATACCGCCACCTACGAGGCACAGGCCTTCGGCAACCGCCTGATCGCCCAGAGCACCCTCAGCCACGAAGGCGAAAACCTGCACATGGCGCTCGACGCCCACGTATCGGGCTTCCTGCGCCTGCTGGGGCGCTTCGAGTTCAGTCGTGTGGCGGTGTTTCGCCCGGAAGCCGACGGGCTGCGGCTGCTGAGCACCCGCAGTACGCAGATCACCCCGCGTCGCGAACGCCGGACCGAGACCCGGTTCGACTGGGATGCTGGCCGTGCCCGGGGACAGCACAACGAAAAGCCCTTCGACGTTTCGGTTCCGCCGAACACCGTGGACTTCCTTTCGTCCCTGTACCTGACCATGACCGAACTGCGCGACGGGGGCTTCGATCCGACGATGCAACTATCCATCCTGGAGCGGCACCGTCTGCGCGAATACGGCCTTGCCCTGCAGGGCCGCGAGCGGATCAGTACCGCGCTCGGGCGCATGGACACCCTGCGGGTCGCGCGCAAGAGCGACGACAGCGATGTGGAACTGTTGGGCTGGTTCGCGCCCGATCTGCACTTTCTTCCGGTCAGGCTGGACTACGAGGCCGACGGCCACGTGTTCCGGCTGGAGCTGACCCAAGTCGAGTGGCACGAACCCCTGGTCCGCCCGGAGGAGGCCCCCCAATGACCGATGTCTTCGATCTCGCCGTGATCGGCAGCGGCCCAGGCGGCTACCGGGCCGCGGTGCTCGGTGCGCTGCGCGGCCTGAACGTGGCGATCGTCGAAAGGGGCGAGTGGGGCGGTTGCTGCCTGAACCGCGGCTGTGTGCCGAAGAAGGACTGGTATCACAGTGCCCGGCTGATCGCGGCACAACGGCACTTCGAGGGCCGCGGCATCAACGGCGCGCTGTCCGGAGACCTCGACAAGGCCTGGGCCCACCAGCACGACGTGGTCGCCACCGTGCGGGACAGCTACCGGAGTTACCTGAAGCACCTGAAGGTGCGTGCGCTGGACGGCGAAGCCCGGTTCCGCGGCCCGGAGGAGATCGAGCTGACGGGCGCCGAGGGCACGCACAGCCTGCACGCGCGGCACAGCATCATCGCGACCGGCGCCGTGCCGATCGTCCCCGAGCCGTTCGAACTCGCCGAGGGTCGGGTGCTCAGCACCGACATGCTCTTCGATCGCCCGCCGCCCGATGGCCAGCGCGTCGCCGTGATCGGCAGCGGCGTGGTCGCCACAGAGTTCGCGTTCATTCTGCGGATGCTCGGTCGCGAGATCACCTGGCTCACGCGGTCGCGCCCGCTCAGCCGCCTGGGCTTCAGCCCACAGGCAGTGTCGACGCTTGAGCAGCAACTCGCCGCGGCGGACATCCAGCCGCAGCGGGTGCCGGGCTACGAAAGCGTGCACGTGAGCGATTCGGGCGTGACGATCACCGCGACGGACGGAAACCGCTTCGAGGTCGACTGGGTGTTGCTGGGCACTGGCCGCAAGCCACAGACGGACGGGCTGGGCCTGGATGCCATCGGGGTGAAAACCGACCGGCACGGTTACGTGCAGCGAAACGCAGCCCTGCAGACGGCAGTGCCGAACATCTACGCAATCGGCGATGTCGCCGGGCACTGGATGACCGCGAATCACGCGCTTTCGGACGCAACGATTGCGGTCGACAACATCCTCGGCGGAAACACCCGCCGCCAGGACGGCCGCTTCGTGCCGATGGTGGTCTACAGCGCGGTCGAGATGGCGCGGCTTGGGCTCGACGAAGACAGCGCGGAGGACGAGGAACTCGAACCCGCCGTCGGCTTCGCCGCGTTCGAAACCTCGCCGCGCGCGCTGGGGCAGGACGAACCCGAGGGCTTCGTGCGCCTGATCGGGGACATGGACACCGGTGCGCTGCTCGGCGGCGAGATCATCGGCGGCGACGCCGGCGAACTGATCCACCTGCTGTCACTGGCGCCGGACCGCGACACCGCCCTCGCTTGGCTGGCGCGCGGGACCTGGAACCACCCGGCACGGGCCGAGGAGATCCTGAACGCCACCGAGACGCTGGCCTCCAAATGGCACCTGCAGACGGCCATCTTCGGAGACAGCGGGCGGGGCTGACCTTGATGCCTCCCGGCAAGGCTCCCGAAACAACGCAAACAAGCCACGGAAGCACACCGACAAAAGGGGAATCGCGTCAACACCCGATTTCCCGGTCACCTCCGTGTCGATCCGCGCCCGTCCGTGGCTGGAACTTGAGGCTGAACAGCCCCGGGCAACCTGGGCGTCAATCCCCCGCGACGGTCATCGACTCGACCAGGATCGACCCGGTGCGGGTATTGCTCCGGATGTCCACGTCGTTCCCGACTGCCGCGATTCCGCGGTAGATGTCCCGGAGATTGCCGGCGATGGTGATTTCCTCCACCGGATAGGCGATCTCGCCGTTTTCGACCCAGAACCCCGCGGCCCCGCGCGAGTAGTCGCCGGTGACCAGGTTGACGCCCTGCCCGATCATCTCGGTGACCAGCAGGCCGGTCCCCATGTCGGACAGCAGCTCCTGCCGCCCCTTGTCGCCCGGGTGGGGACGCACGCTGACGTTGCGCGCACCGCCGGCGTTCCCGGTGGTGCGAAGCCCGAGCCGCCGTGCGGCGTAGCTGTCCAGAATGTAGCCCTGGACCACGCCGGCGCTCACCAGCTCGCGTTGCCGCGTGCGTACGCCCTCACCGTCGAACGGCGCACTGCCGAGTGCGCCCGGCAGCAGCGGTTGTTCCTCGATATGCATCCAGCCGGGAAAGACCTCCTGGCCGGCCGCATCCAGCAGAAAGGAGCTCTTCCGGTACTGCGCGCCCCCGCCGATCGCGCGGGTGAAGCTGCCAATCAGGCCGCGCGCCATCTCCGGCACGAACAGCACCGGGCATTGCCGGGTACCGAGCTTGCGTCCATCGAGACGCCGCAGCGCCCGCTCGGCGGCCTCGCGCCCCACCGCTTCTGCATTGGGCAGCCGCGCCGGGTCGCGCGAGGTCCCGTACGCGTAGTCGCGCTGCATGCCGCTGGCACCACGGGCCACGAGCGCGCAGGAGATCGAGTGCCGGGTACTCCGGTAGCCCCCCATGAAGCCCTGGGTATCGCCCAGGAACGACATCCCGCGGCGGGTGCTGACGCTTGCGCCCTCGGAATTTTCCACGCGTGGATCCACCGCGAAGCCCGCGGCCTCGACCTGCCGAGCGAGTTCGATCGCCTGATCGGCGGGACAATCCCAGGGGTGATCGAGCCCGAGATCGGGCCACTCCCGGGCCTGCTCCTCGGGATCCGGAAGCCCGGCATGCGGATCGGGCTCGGTATGCCGGGCAATGCGGCAGGCCGCCTCCGCGGTCTGCCGCAGCGCGGCCGGGCTGAAGTCCGTCGTCGCGGCCGACCCCTTGGACTGCCCGAAGTAAACGACCAGCGCGATCTGCTGGTCGCGCTCGTACTCCAGGGTCTCGACCTCATTCCTGCGCACGGTCACCGCGAGCCCCACGTTGTGGCTGACGACCGCCTGCACCGCCGACGCCCCACAGGCACGCGCGTGGTCCAGAACCATGCGCACGCGCTCCTGCAAGGACTCGGGGCTGTGCGAGAGAGCCTGTACTTCCGATGTTGACTGATCCATGAGTGTGTTCAAGTTGCGTCCTGGGGTTCCGGGATGGGCTGGGCCCTGCCCCGGCCACTGGCGGTGACCGGGAAAGGGATGCGGCGGGTGGTGCCGGGGGGAGAACGGGGCTGGGGGATCAGTAACTCGCCGCGTGCTTGTTCACCGCCGCACGGTTGCCCCACTTCTCGAGGTCGGGCACGTGCACCCCCACCCAGTAGAGCACACCGATGCTGTCGCGGGTGTATCCACCCACCAGATCCTGCCCCTCGGCCAGGTGAATTCCGCGTGCAAACTGTTCCGCCTGGGCACGCGACCGGAACACGTGCCACTGCACGATGCGATCGGCTCCGTGTCCCTCGGGCAGGGACTGTTCTTCTTCGAGCATTGCGAGATGGGTCATATCCGCTCCTGAGTGCCGTGTTGTCACCGGCGGAAAGCCGACGGGTTCAGGCCGCCTGCGTGCCGCCGACGGTCATGCCGTCGATGCGCAGGGTCGGCTGCCCCACGCCCACCGGCACGCCCTGCCCTTCCTTGCCGCAGGTGCCCACACCCGTGTCGAGCTCGAGATCGTTGCCGACCATCGAGACCCGCGTGAGCACGTCCGGGCCGTTGCCGATCAGCGTCGCGCCTTTCACCGGCCGGGTTACCTGCCCGTTCTCGATCAGATAGGCCTCGGACGCGGAAAACACGAACTTCCCCGAAGTGATGTCGACCTGCCCGCCGCCGAAATTCACCGCGTAGAGACCGCGGTCCACCGAGGCGATGATCTCGCCCGGGTCGTTGCTCCCGGCGAGCATGTAGGTGTTGGTCATGCGCGGCATCGGCAGGTGCGCGTAGGACTCGCGGCGGCCATTGCCGGTCGAACGCGTGCCGCTCAGGCGGCCGTTGAGCCGATCCTGCATGTACCCGCGCAGGTAGCCATCCTCGATCAGCACCGTCTGCTGGGTCACCGTTCCCTCGTCGTCGACGTTCAGCGATCCGCGCCGCCCGGGCAGGGTGCCGTCATCGACGATGGTGATCCCCGGGGCGGCAACCCGCTCCCCGATGCGGCCGGCGAAGGCCGAGGTGCCCTTGCGGTTGAAGTCGCCCTCCAGCCCGTGGCCGATGGCTTCGTGCAGCAGCACACCGGGCCAGCCCGGACCGAGCACCACCTTCATCGTGCCGGCAGGGGCATCCACGGCCTCCAGGTTCACCAGCGCCTGGCGCACCGCCTCGCGGGCGTAGCCACCGGCACGGTCGTCCTCGGTGAAAAACACGTAACCGGAGCGCCCGCCTCCGCCCGCCGCGCCCGACTCGCGCCGACCACCCTGCTCGACCAGCACCTGCACGTTCAGACGCACCAGCGGCCGCACGTCGGTGACCAGTTCGCCATCGGCGTTCAGCACCAGCACGACCTCGCGCACGCCGGCCAGCGAACAGATCACCTGCGTCACGCGGGGATCGGCCGCGCGCGCGACCGCGTCCACGTGCTTCAGAAGCTCGATCTTGCGGCCCTCGTCCAAAGACCCCAGGGGGTCGTCGGGCAGGTAGAGCGCGGAATCCCGGCCTGCCCCGGGGCGCACCGCAACCGACCCGGTCTGGCCGGCACTGGCGATGCTGCGCGCGGTACGCCCGGCCTCGAGCATCGCGGGCAGGCTGATCTCGTCGGAGTAGGCGAACCCGGTCTGTTCGCCGGAGATCACACGGATCCCGACGCCGCGCTCGATGTTGAAGCTCGCGCTCTTCACCAGGCCGTCTTCCAGCGCCCAGCCCTCCTGGCAGATGAACTGGAAGTAGCAATC
>PULL01000218.1 GCA_003550945.1 Thioalkalivibrio sp.
GCGCGAAGGCCGCCATCAGCAGCGCTCCGTTGGCAGCGCTGCCCGAAGCGAGGGTCCAGACCAGCACGCTGTACACCAGCCCACAGGGCAACCATCCCCAGAGCCCACCAACCACGAACGCCTGCCCGGCGTGGCGCACCGGAATGAAGCGCCGGCCCAGAGGCTCGATCCGGCGCCAGAAACGCCCGCCGACACGTTCCAGCCGTGCCAGAATCGGCCACCAGCCCCCGAGGTAGAGTCCCAGCAGGATCAGGAATACCGCCGCGAGCAATTCCAGCAGCCGCTGGCCCTGCGGCAGCGCGCCGAGCAATGCCGCACCGACCAGCCCCGCGAGCGCGCCGGCGATCACGTAACTGCTCATCCGGCCGAGGTTGTACGCGAGCAGGCGCGGCCAGGCCGGGGACGCGGACTGGGCGTGACTCACCGAGATCGCGCCGACAATGCCGCCGCACATGCCAAGGCAGTGCACCCCGCCGAGCACGCCGACGGCAAAGGCGGCCAAGAGGGTTCCGGTGTCCATCAACGGGCTGTCGCCAGCCCCCAACACGGCATCGCGCTGGATTCAAGCTGGCACGGCAGGAATGGGTTCGCGGACATCGCCCGATTGTGCATGATCCGGCCGACCTGTACACCGGCCCTGCGAAGGCCGCAATCGATCCGCGGCTGGACTTCCATGGAAGGATCGGTCGGGGACACCAACACCTTTGGGACGAGACGCCGCTCCGCGAGGACCGGCGCTGTGACCGGGCCAGGAGCGGACGGCCGCGAAAGGCCCGGCCTGTATCAATTCAAACGGTACTGGGGATGGTAGCGACCATCGTCGAAGTGGCGGAAAAACTGCTCGATGCCGGGGTGGTCCACCGGGGAGATGTCGGCATCGAGCTGGACGCTCTCCTCGGCCACATAAATGCGTTCCTCCGAACCGTCGACCAGCACGTAATACCACGGTTGCTCGGGGTTCGGCAGGGACGAGCGGACAGTTTCCGGGATTTCCCCCGGCGCCTGGAAATGTTCGTCCACGTCCACGACCACGCCACGCATGTCGCCATCCGGGACGTGGATGATCTGTCCAATCGCAAAAGCCGCGTTGCGCATATGCACCTCTTGGGTCAATCCTACGCGTATACCCTTTGGGCAATGATCGTGACTTCCAGTTCAACCCCATCGAGCGTGGCGATTCGCAAGGCCCGCCCAAGACACCGCGCCACCGTCGGCTTCAGCCATGCAAGAACCGGTCCGGCAGGAGATCCGCGAGACTCTCCAACAGATCGAAATCCTCCGATTCCATCGCCGGGCCGCGCGTGTCGGGATAGCGGATCCCGCGCAGATGACGGACACCTGCCTCGCGCGCAGTCCCCAGCGCGACGAGGTTGTCGTCCACCAGCAGCGTCCGCCCGGGGTGATACCGCTCGACCGATTGCAGCCGTTCCCAGAAACACGGCTCTTCCTTCGCGCATTCGAGCGCATGGGCGGAGACGAGCTGGTGCAGGTGGTCGCCCAGTCCCGTATGCGTGTGCTTGAACGCGAGCACCTCCGGGTGCGCATTGGTTACCAATACCAGGCGCTTGCCCTGCAGCCGCAGAGTGTCGAGCACGTGCAACGCATGCGGCCGGAACGCGATATGACCGACCAGGCGCTGTTTCAGGGCCAGCAGGTCGAGGCCCGTGAACCGCACCCAATGATCCAGGCAGTACCACTGCAGGCGGCCACGAATCCGGTCCATCTCCGCAAACAGCCGTTGCCGCGCCAGCTCCGGTTCGTGCGCGTGCAGCAGAGCGTATTCGGCAGGAATCAGCTCCCGCCAGAAACGGTTGTCGAAGTGGAGATCGAGCAGCGTGCCATCCATGTCGAACAGGACCGTGTCGATCTCCGCCCACGGCAGGTCCGCGGAAAATGCGGGATTCACCGGATTTTTTGACGCGCTTGCGATGTCCATGCGTAATACCTGAAAAAACTGAACTGAGAGGTTGTCACGATGACCATGACACCGACACGACGTCTGCAGGGTGCGGCGCTCACCGCATTCGTGGCCATGACGTTGCCGCTGGCAACGGCCGCCGAGCCCGACCCCTTCGACGACGACAGCCTCTGGGACCCACCCCGCGTCGAGAGCAACCGCGGAGACCTCAATTTCCTGGCCACCGCTCCGGAAGGACGCGTGCACCACCACCAGAACCAGATCACCCTGGTCGCCAGCAGCCTCGACGACGGCTGGGTCACGCTGCGCCAGTGCCACAACGACATCGACCGCGTGCGGCGGGCGCAGATTGTCTACAATGCTGCCAAAACACGCGACATCGAGATCGAATCACAGAGCAATATCGGGGAAAGCTGGGTGGAGGGCGCCAGCGTACAACTGCGCCAGATCGAGCCGGAAGCCGAGCTGTGCGTTCGCGCGCGGTCGCAGATGCTCCGGATCCTGGATGATCAGAGCTACGTGTTGGAGAACGGTCCGTTCATGCGCCGCTACCTCGACGGCTACTTCCCGATGCGCGTGACCGTCTCCGTGGACTGGGGCGACCTCGGTCTGACGCTCGCCGAAAGCACGCCGGAGGCGCAGCCCGGCTTCGAGGTCACCGAGTCCCCGGACGGCGTGGTGGTCGAAGCCACGTTCGAGGGCCGGCTGAAGACCGAGCTGCGGCTGGTGAATGGCGAAAGGCCCTGACCGGGGATGCGCCGCGCCAAGCCTGCCGTGCATCAGCGCCGAACGGTGGCACGCAGCCGTCTGTTCGAAGTCGAGGAAATGCATCTTGAGTTCAGCAACGGGGTTCGAACCCGCTTCGAGCGCCTCGTGGGAAGCAGCGGTGGCGCGGTGGCGATCGCCGCGATGCCGGATCCCGACACCGTATTGCTGATTCGCGAATACGCCGCCGGTACCGATCGCTACGAACTCGGCCTGCCGAAGGGCCGGATCGAGCCGGGCGAGGACATGCTGGCCGCCGCGAACCGCGAGATCATGGAAGAAATCGGCTACGGGGCGCGCCGCCTCGCGCATCTCGGCGGGTTCTCTTTGGCGCCTGCGTACATGGCCCACACCACGCATCTCGTGCTGGCCGAGGATCTGTACGAAGAGCGCATTCCGGGCGACGAGCCCGAGGAAATCGAGGTCGTGCCCTGGTCGATTCACGATCTCGGCAGCCTGGTCGCACGCGAGGACTGCTCCGAGGCGCGATCCATCGCCGGCCTGTTCATCGTTCGCGAACACCTGCTGCAAAGACGTCGCTAACCGGTTTACCCGCCCCTTCCCGGTGCAATCAGCCGCCGGCCGCACCAACCCGGTGCGAGCGCGGCGGGCCACCGACCGGACCATCGTTTTCCCGATTTCCTGGCAATTCCCTGATTCGGGCCCCGTAACCCACGCCCCGCGACGGCGCAGCAGTCGCACCGCTTCGGTACGCCGAGCGCTGGCACATTTCCTGCTGTTGGGTTCCCGAGCACAGCTGCCGTAGGCCGGCGAACGCAATCCGAGCCAAACACAGCGCCGACCCTCACCGGATGGGCGCGAGGGGACGCTTGGCCGGAGGATCGGGCACGCCCGGCCGCACGCACCACTTGTTCGACCATCATCCGCCAACATCAGGAGAACGTTGCATGACTCAATCGCCCTGGCTCAAGAGCCTTCGTACCCCGGGGGTTGCCCTGGCCCTGACCCTGTCCGCCGGCGCGGTACAGGCGGAGGACCCGATCAAGGTCGGCATCCTGCACTCGCTGTCGGGCACGATGGCGATCTCGGAAACCACCCTCAAGGACACGATGCTGATGCTGGTCGAGGAGCAGAACCGCAACGGCGGGCTGCTCGGCAGGCAGTTGCAACCCGTGGTCGTGGACCCGGCCTCCGACTGGCCGCTGTTCGCCGAACGCACCCGCCAGTTGCTCGAACAGGACCAGGTCGACGTGATCTTCGGCGTCTGGACCTCGGTCGCGCGCAAGTCCGTGCTGCCCGTGGTCGAGGAACTGAACGGCATCCTGTTCTACCCCGTGCAGTACGAGGGTGAGGAGTCTTCGCGCAACATCTTCTACACCGGCGCCGCACCGAACCAGCAGGCCATCCCCGCAGTGGAATACCTGATGAACGAGTACGGCATCGAGCGCTGGGTGCTCGCCGGCACCGACTACGTGTACCCGCGCACGACCAACCGCATCCTCGAGGCCTTCCTGAAGGCCCACGGCGTCGCCGACGAGGACATCATGATCAACTACACGCCGTTCGGGCACTCCGACTGGCAGAGCATTGTCGCCGACATCCGGCGCTTCGGCTCGCAGGGCAAACCCACGGCGGTGGTTTCGACGATCAACGGCGACGCCAACGTGCCGTTCTACCGCGAACTGGGCAACCAGGGCATTTCCGCCGAGGACATCCCGGTGATCGCGTTCTCGGTCGGCGAGGAAGAGCTTTCGGGCATGGACACCCGCCCGCTGGTCGGTCATCTCGCCGCCTGGAACTACTTCATGAGCGTCGACACACCCGAGAATGCCGCATTCATTGACAAGTGGCATGACTTCATCGGCGACACCCGCCGCGTGACCAACGACCCGATGGAAGCCCACTACATCGGCTTCAACATGTGGGTGCAGGCGGTCGAAGCGGCCGGTACCACCGACGTCGACACCGTGATCGACGCGCTGAAGGGCGTGACCGTGCCCAACCTCACCGGCGGCATGGCCGAGATGCTGGTGAACCACCACATCACCAAGCCGGTGCTGATCGGAGAAATCCAGGAGGACGGCCAGTTCCTCGTGGTCTGGCAGACCGACGACCTGATCCCGGGCGATGCCTGGTCGCCGCACCTGCCGGGCAGCCGCGACATCATCGCCGACTGGACCCCGCCGATTTCCTGCGGGAACTTCAACACCGTCACTCAGACCTGCTCCGGCCAGAACTACTGACCGGCCCCGGGCGGCGGGATTCAACCCGCCGCCCTACCCCGAATTCCCGGACCCCAGGAGTCTCACCGGTGACCGTACACTGCAACGCGCCACCCCATGGCCGTGGCTGGCATTCGACTGCGCGACGGGATTCCGCGCCCGGGCCTGCCGGCGCCTCTGCGCCCGATGCCGTTGCCGCCGCGTCGACACAACCCACGGGCCTGCGCCGGAGTCGGGCACACGCCTGGTTCGTGGCCGGGTTTCTGCTGCTCCTGGGCGGCAGCCTGCACGCGGAACCGCAGATCCTGGCGTCGCAGCCGCCGACGACGGAACCGGCCATGACCACGACCGGCTTCACGATCGTCGCTCAGGCCGACCCCTATGCCAGCGATTTCTTCGATCCAAGCCTGCTCGACGCAGGCGCCGAAGCGAGGGAGACGGAAACCGCTGAAGCCGATGACGATCTTTTGGACGAGGCCGCCTACGAGGCGCTGGAGGAGGCCGCCCCCGACGTCGACCTGCTGATCCAGCGTCTGCCCGAGGGCAATTTCAACGACCGGCGGGCCGTGGCGGAAGAGCTGGCCGCGACCGGCGACCCGCGCGTGCCGGTGGTCCTCGGCGCGCTGCTCGAGGGGCGCCTGCTCGCCACCGCGGAAGATCCGCCACGCATCCTGATCCGCGCCGAAACCGGCCGCGCCGGGCGCGACGCGCTGACCGGCGAACCGGTGGACGCCGATCTGATTGCGTCGGGTCGGCGCATCCCGGTGCACAATCCGTTGCGCAACGCACTGCGCAGCCTGATTGCGGTATCGACACTGTCCGCCCCCGATCCGGAGCGCCGCGCGACCTCGCTGCGGCGCCTGATGCGCGACGACGTGAGCCCGGACCTGCTCGAGTACCTCGACGACCGGGTCGAACTCGAGGACGACCCGCGCGTGATGGACCTGCTGCTGACCGTGCGCGCGCTCGCGCGCCTGAACGTCGACGACGCGCAGGTTCGCCTGGAGTCCGTCGAACTCCTGCGCGGTTCTTTGCTGAGCGAAGTGCGCGTGCGCCTGGAGGCGACCGCGAACCGTGACGACGATCCCGAGGTCCGCGCGGCCGCGCGCGAGGCGCTCGACTCCATTGAGGCCCGCATCCGCTTCTTCCGCTTCACCGAAAACCTGTTCTTCGGGCTCAGCGCCGGCTCGGTGCTGCTGCTCGCGGCAATCGGACTTGCGATCACCTTCGGCGTGATGGGCGTGATCAACATGGCCCACGGCGAACTGATCATGATCGGCGCCTACACCACCTGGTTCATCCAGACGCTGATGCCCGGAGCCTTGAGCACCAGCATCCTGCTCGCGATCCCGGCCGCGTTCGTGGTCGCGGGGCTGGTCGGGATCGCGATGGAACGCGGGGTCATCCAGTTCCTCTACGGCCGACCGCTGGAGACGCTGCTCGCGACCTTCGGCATCAGCCTGATTCTGCAGCAGGCGGTGCGCACCCTGTTCTCGCCGCTGAACCGGCCGGTGCAGTCCCCGGATTGGTTGAGCGGTACGCTGCAGGTGAACCCGGTGCTCGCGCTGACCTGGAGCCGGATCTACATCTTCATCTTCGCAATCATGGTCTTCGTAGCGCTGCTGCTGGTGATGAAGAAGACCAGCCTCGGGCTGAAGGTGCGCGCGGTGGCCCAGAACCGGCCGATGGCGCGGGCACTCGGCGTGCGCACCGGCTGGGTCGACGCGCTGACCTTCGGCCTCGGCGCCGGCATCGCGGGCGTGGCCGGCGTCGCGCTCTCGCAGCTCACCAACGTGGGGCCGAACATGGGTCAGGCCTACATCATCGACTCGTTCATGGTCGTGGTCTTCGGCGGCGTCGGCAACCTCTGGGGCACCTTCGTCGGCGCACTCGGCCTCGGCATGATGACCAAGTTCCTCGAACCGCACACCGGCGCGGTACTCGCGAAGATCCTCGTGCTGATCTTCATCATCCTGTTCATTCAGCGGCGCCCGCGGGGACTGTTCCCGAAAAAGGGCCGCGCGGCGGAGGCCTGACCCGATGCTGACCCGACGGCTGTTTCTGAGCGACTGGGGCGGCATCACGGTGCTGGTGCTGCTGCTCGCGATGGTGGTCGCGGTGCCCTACGCCAATCTGGTGTTGCCGCCGGAATCGCCCTGGCACCTGTCGACCTACTGGGTCGCACTGCTTGGCAAGTTCCTGGCATTCGCGCTGCTCGCGCTCGCGATCGACCTGATCTGGGGCTACGCCGGCATCCTGTCGCTGGGGCATGGCGCCTTCTTCGGACTCGGCGGCTACGCGATGGGCATGTACCTGACCCGCCAGATCGGCGACCGCGGCGTGTACGGCCATCCCGAGCTTCCGGATTTCATGGTGTTCCTGAGCTACGAGTCCCTGCCTTGGTTCTGGTGGGGCTTTGACATGTTCTGGTTCGCGATGCTGATGGTCGTGCTGGTGCCGGGCCTGCTGGCACTGGTGTTCGGCTGGCTCGCGTTCCGCTCCCGGGTCACCGGCGTGTATTTCGCGATCATCACCCAGGCGCTGGTGTTCGCGCTGATGCTCGCGTTCTTCCGCAACGAGATGGGCTTCGGCGGCAACAACGGGCTGACCGACTTCAAGGACATCCTCGGTTTCTCGGTGCAGGCGCGCGAGACGCGGGTCGCGCTGTTCGTGATCTCCGCGCTCACATTGATCGCCGCCTACGTCGCCGCCCGCTACATCGTCACCTCGCGCTTCGGACGGGTGCTGATCGCGGTGCGCGACGCCGAAAGCCGCACCCGCTTCGCCGGTTACCGCGTCGAGCACTACAAGCTCTGGCTGTTCGTGTTTTCGGCGATGCTCGCGGGCATCGCGGGCGCACTGTACGTGCCGCAGGTCGGCATCATCAACCCGGGCGAGTTCTCGCCACTGCGCTCGATCGAGGCGGTGCTCTGGGTCGCGGTCGGCGGGCGCGGCAGCCTGTTCGGCGCGATCATCGGCGCGTTCGCGGTAAACGGCGCGAAGACCTGGTTCACCGCCGCCTACCCGCAAGTCTGGCTGTTCTTCCTCGGGGCATTGTTCGTGCTGGTGACCGTGTTCCTGCCACGCGGGCTGGTCGGCATCTTCCGCCGCCGGCGCACGGAGGGCGGTGCATGAGCGCGCTCCGCAACATTCAGACCACGATGCGTCGTGACCGCGTGTTCGGCTTTCTGCAACCGGAGCCGGACTTCGCATTGCCGGTGGACACCTCGCACGGGGCGATCCTGTACGTCGAGGACGTCAGCGTCCGCTTCGACGGCTTTCTCGCGCTGAACCGGCTGAACCTGAGCGTGAACGAGGGGGAGCTGCGCTGCATCATCGGCCCGAACGGCGCCGGCAAGACGACGATGATGGACGTGGTCACCGGCAAGACCCGGCCCGACACCGGGCGCGTCTACTTCGGCCAGAACATCGACCTGCTCGCGCTCGACGAATACCAGATCGCCCGCGGCGGCATCGGCCGCAAGTTCCAGAAGCCCACCGTGTTCGAGGCGCTCACCGTATTCGAGAACCTGGAACTTTCGATGGCATCGGACAAGGGCGCCTGGTCGACGTTATTCCACCGGCTCACTCCCGAACAGCGCACGCGCATCGACGAGGTGACCGAAATCATCGGCCTGCAGGAACAGCAGGGGTGGCTGGCCGGATCGCTGTCCCACGGCCAGAAACAGTGGCTCGAAATCGGCATGCTGCTGATGCAGAACCCGCGCGTGCTGCTGGTCGACGAGCCGGTCGCCGGCATGACCGGCGACGAGACCGAGCGCACCGGGGAGCTCCTCACCTCGCTGGCCGGCGACCACACCGTGATCGTCGTCGAACACGACATGGCGTTCGTGCGCTCCATCGCCCGGCGCGTGACCGTGCTGCACCAGGGCAGCGTGCTCGCCGAGGGCAGCATGAACCAGATCCAGAGCGATCCGCGCGTGATCGAGGTCTACCTGGGAGACGAGACATGATTCGCGTCGAGGGCGTGAACCAGTACTACCGGCAGAGCCACATCCTCCGCGATCTGGATCTCAGCGCCGAACCCGGGCGCTGCACCTGCGTGATGGGCCGTAACGGTGTCGGCAAGACGACGCTGCTGAAGTGCATCATGGGCCTGCTGCCGATCCGCAGTGGGCGCATCCTGCTCGGCGACCGTGACATCACCCGCCTCTCCCCGGAGGCGCGTGCCCGCGGCGGCATCGGCTACGTGCCGCAGGGCCGCGAAATCTTTCCCGAACTCACCGTCGAGGAGAACCTGCGCGTGCCGCTCAGCTCGCGCGCGGACCGCGCACGGCAGATCCCGGAGTCGGTCTACGAACTGTTCCCGGTGCTGAAGGAAATGCGCCGCCGGCGCGGCGGGGATCTGTCCGGCGGACAGCAGCAGCAGCTCGCCATCGGACGGGCGCTGGTGCTCGACCCGAAGCTCCTGATCCTCGACGAGCCCGGAGAGGGCATCCAGCCGAACATCGTGCGCCAGATCGGCGACGTGATCCGCCAGCTGAACTCCGAACTGGGCCTCTCGGTGCTGCTGGTGGAGCAGAAGCTCCCCTTCGCCCGCCGCGTCGCGGACGACTTCTACATCATGGAGAAAGGCTCGGTGGTCGCCCAGGGCGCCATTTCAGCGCTGACAGACGCCCTTGTGCAGGAGCATCTGAGCGTCTAGCAGCGGCATAGCGGAAGC
>PULL01000096.1 GCA_003550945.1 Thioalkalivibrio sp.
GAATCCTTCGGGAAGATCGACATCAGCTCCCAGGCGAGGTCCAGCGTCGCCTCGATGCTGCGGTCCTCGGCCTCGCCCTGGCCGACGAAGCGGCGGTCGAACGCGTCGGCGAAGGTCAGATAGCGCCGGTCGTGGGTCGACAGTTCATCCGCGCCGATGATCGACGCCAGGTTGCGCGTCTCCAGCGCACGGGCGTAGAGCGCGTACAGCTGCGCTGCAACGCGCGGATGATCCTCGCGCGTGTCGTCCTTGCCGATGCCGTCCTTCATCAGCCGCGACAGGCTCGGCGAGATGTGCACCGGCGGATAGATACCCTGGCTGTTCAGTTCGCGCGATAGCACGATCTGCCCCTCGGTGATGTAACCGGTCAGGTCCGGGATCGGGTGGGTGATGTCGTCCGAGGGCATCGACACCACCGGCATCATCGTGATCGAGCCGTGCCGATTGTGGATACGACCGCAGCGCTCGTAGATCTCGGCGAGGTCCGAGTACAGATAGCCGGGATAGCCCTTGCGCGCCGGCACATCACCCTTCGCGGTCGCGACCTCGCGCAAGGCCTCGGCGTAGTAGGTCATGTCGGTCATCACCACCAGCACGTGGCGGTCCAGGTCGTAGGCGAGGTACTCGGCCGCGGTCAGCGCGGTGCGCGGCAACGTGAGCCGTTCCACCGGCGGGTCGTCGGCGAGGTTCACGAACATCACCACGTTGCGCAATACGCCGGAGGAGGCGAACTCGTCGCGGAAGAACTTCGCGTCGGCGTAGGACACGCCCATCGCCGCGAACACGATCGAGAACGCGGCGTCCTCGTTCTTCAGCCGCGCCTGGCGCACGATCTGCGCCGCGAGCCGGTTGTGCGGCAGGCCCGACCCGGTGAAGATCGGCAGCTTCTGGCCGCGCACCAAGGAGTTCAGGCCATCGATGGTCGAGATCCCGGTCTGGATGAATTCGCGCGGGTAGGTGCGCGCGGCGGGGTTGATCGCGGAACCGCCGACCGGCCGGCGCAGGCTGGACAGGATCGGCGGGCGTCCGTCGCGCGGCTCGCCGAGGCCGTTGAACTCCCGACCCAGCAATTCCGGCGACAGCGCGATCTCCACCGGCGCGTCGAGGAAGCGCACCCAGGTGTTTTCGAGGTCGAGATCCTCGACCCCTTCGAACACCAGAATCAGCACCTCTTCATCCGAGGCACGGATCACCTGGCCGTTGCGGATGCCGCCGGAGTGGTCCTCGATGCGCACGCGGTCGCCGAAGGAGACTCCGGGAGTGTTCTTCATCACCAGCAGGCCGCCCCGGGCCTCGACCGCGGTGCGATATTCCTTGATGCTCATCAGGCCTGCTCCTCCTGTTTCGCGTATTCCAGCCGCAGCTCTTCCAGGGTCTTCTCGACCTCGTTGCGGAACGCCTTGATCTCGGCCAGCTGCTCGCTGGTATACAGACTCTTGATCCGGCGCGTCCGCGACAGCAGCGGCAGGCGCTGCAGCTCCTGCACCGGCACGCCGCGATTCACCAGTTCCGCGCCGAGATCGTAGATGCGCAGCGCAAGGTCCAGCAGCGCGAACTGTTTCTCCGGCGAACAGAAGGTGTCGATCTCGTCCAGCGCGCTCTGCTGCAGCACGCCTTCCTTGATCAGCGCCGCACCCTCGAGGTCCCAGCGCTGGGTCGACGACAGGGCCTCGGGGCCCACCAGGTTCACGATGCGCGAGAGTTCCGCGTCGCGGGCGAGCAGCGCCAGCGCCGCGCGCCGGCGATCCTCCCAGGCGCCGTCGACGTTTTCGTGCCACCACTGCGCGGCCGTGTGCACGTGACCCGAGAAGCTGGTGACCCAATCAATCGACGGATAGTGGCGTGCGTCGGCGAGCTCCTTCGACAGCGCCCAGAAGGTCTCGATGATGTCCTTGGTGTGACTCGTGACCGGCTCGGAGAAGTCACCGCCCGGCGGCGACACCGCGCCGATCAGCGTCACCGAGCCCGATCCCGCACCGCTCGTCTCGACCCGCCCGGCACGCTCGTACACCGCGGCCAGCCGCGACGCGAGGTAGGCCGGGTAACCCTCTTCGACCGGCATCTGGCCCAGTCGGCCGGACACTTCGCGCAGCGCCTCGGCCCAGCGGCTGGTGGAGTCGGCGAGCATCACCACGTCGTAGCCCATGTCGCGGTAGTACTCGGCCATGGTGATGCCGACATACACCGACGCCTCGCGCGCGACCACCGGCATGTTCGAGGTGTTCGCGACCAGCAGCGTGCGCTCCATCAGCTTGCGCCCGGTGTACGGGTCGTCGAGCTCTGGGAAGGTCTCGAGCACGTCGACCAGCTCGTTGCCGCGCTCGCCACAGCCGACGTAGATCACGATGTCGGCGTTCGACCAGCGCGCAACCTGCTGCTGCACCACCGTCTTGCCGGCGCCGAACGGCCCCGGCACGGCACCCTTGCCGCCCTTCAGCTGCGGGAAGAAGGTATCGATTACGCGCTGACCGGTGATCAGCGGCGCGACACCGTCGTCACGGCGCAGGTAAGGGCGCGCGGTGCGCACCGGCCAGCGGTGATACATGCGCAGCCGGTGGCTCTCGCCCCGGCCCTGGTCTTCGCGGCGGCGGCCGCCCATGCGCACGCGGCCGATGGTTTCCTCGATGTCGTATTCGCCCGCAGGCGCGAGCTCCTCGAGTTCGCCGCCGATGCCCGGCGGCACCAGGATCCGGTGCACGACCGTCTCGGTCTCCTGCACCGTCCCGAGCACCGTGCCCGGCCCGATCCGCTGCCCGGGCTCGAGGTCCCGGTTCGGCTCGAACGCCCACTTGCGTTCCCGATCCAGCGCGGCGACGTCGATCCCGCGCCGGATGTAGTCGCCCGACAGCAGCGCGATCTTCTCCAGCGGACGCTGCACGCCGTCGAAGATACCGCCCATCAGGCCGGGGCCCAGTTCCACGGAGAGCGGCCAGCCCAGGCCTTCGGCGGGCTCGCCCGGGCGCACGCCGTCGGTGGATTCATAGGTCTGCACCACCGCGCGGTCGCCGCTGAGCGAGATCACCTCGCCGAACAGTCCGAGCTCGCCGATCTTGACCTGTTCGCCGTGGCGGATGCCCGGCAGCTCGATGGTGACGATGGGTCCGTTGATGTCGCGGACCACGCCGATGCGTTGGGTCTCGGTCATGATGTCATCCGGTGAAGGGGTTGCCCGACTCCAGGGAGGCGGGGAACATGCGTTCGAGGATCACCCGCTGCAGTTGCGGGCGCAGGCGCGCGAGACGGCCCTCGAAAGTGTTGTCGACCCGGATCCTGCCATCGCGGCTCACCAGCAGCACGCCGGAGAGGGTCTCGATCGACCGGTCGTCGAGCGCGAGTTCGTGATCCGGCAGTTCGGCGCGCAGCTGATCGATTGCACTGGCCAGGTGTTCACGGTCCTCGGCGTTGCCACGCACCAGCAGGCTCCCCGGGCCCATCTCCCTGGCGCCCTCGCGGAGCATCCCGAGCAGGTGCTCCCGGTAGACCTTCGCGTCCTGCATCAAGGCGCGCATGCGTTCCTCCAGCCGCGCCTCGACGCCGCGGACGAGATTCCAGCGCACCCGGTCCAGATGACTCTGCAGGCGCAGCTCCGCCGCCTGCACCCGCTGGCGGTAGTGGCGCTCGCCCAGACCCCGCGCGATCGCTTCCTCGCGGCTTTCGCGCTGCCGCAGCCGCTCCGCCGCCTCGCGCAGCACCGTTTCGCGGGTCTTCTGCGCCTGCTCGGCGAACTGGTTGGCCAGCTGTTCGGCCCGCGCCAGGATCGCCTGCTCGAGTTGAAGTACCTGATTCACGTCTTTTCCCCGGTGGATAGGCTGCCCGCCCCGAACAGGTTCTGCAGCCGGACCGCGACGTCACTGGTGAGCCGCGGCGGCATGTTCGCAAGTGGAGGCAGTGAGATCACGATAATGCGGCCGCCCTCGTGCCGCAGCTGCGAGAGCATCGGCACATCCCACTCCATGATTTCGTCGTCTACGATCACGAAGGCGTTCTCGCGTCCACGGTCCAGGTCGCGCAGGATGCGGTTCACCTGCGTCGGCTCCGGATCGGTCACGGTCTCGAACCCGATCAGCCGGAAGCCGTCGGCGAGACTGTGACCCCCGATGAACAGCAGACGGGTGGTCCGCCCCTGGGGTGTGTCCGTGGGCACGACGCGCCTCCGTCAGATCCGGTTCAGCAGCAGGATACTGATGACCAGGCCGTAGATCGCGATCCCTTCGGCGAGACCGATGTAGATCAGGCTTCGGCCCAGCATTTCCGGCTTCTCGGTGATCGCGGCCAGCGCGGCGGATCCGATCGGGCCGACGGCAATGCCCGCGCCGATGGTCGAAAGCCCGGTCGGAATTCCGACGCCGATGATCGCCAGGCCCAGCCCGACGCTGATCTCCGTGGCCACCTGTTCCACGCCGGCTGGCTGGGCCATCGCATCGCTGATGCCGAAGGCGAGCAGGCCGAACATCGCGCCGACGAACACCGTCATCTGAGCGATCAGTGCCGGCTTGAAGAAGGCGCGAAGCCGCGGCGAAAGTGCCGGGCGGAACTCCAGGTAAAACCCGGTGGCGATCAGGCCGACGATGGCGAAAGACGTGAGACCGACGAGCCAATGCATGGTTAACTCCCAGTTTGGATGAACAAAAATCGCTGCGGCCGCATCATGCCGCTCGCGGACGCCGGCGCAGACGCAGCGGCGAGAACTCCCGCCCGTCGCCCGAGAAATAACGCGAGAACCCTTCGTAGTACTGCAGACGCATCACCTGGATGGTCACGATCACGCCTTCGAGCACCATCACGAAGATGTTGCCGAAGATGACCATCAGCACGTGACCCACCGCGCCCATCATGCCCGCCAGCGTCAGCACCGCGATCATCAGCGCGACGTGGTTGATGCTGAACGCGGCCACACGAAGGAAGGAAAGGGTATTGGAGATGTAGCCGAGCACCGTCTCCAGGGTTTCGATCAGCACCACCAGGATCTTTTCGCCAATCGCCGCATCGAGGTGGAACCAGTTGTAAACCGCCAGCGCCAGCAGGGACCCGATCACCAGGCCCGCCTGAATCAGCCCGAAGCTCCCGGTCAGCGCGATCGACACACCGCCCCAGACCAGGCCCAGGTAGAACAGCAGGTTCACCACTCCGTGGGCGCCGAACACCGCCGCCATCGGCTCTTTGATCGCGAACCGGTTGAAGATGGTCAGCCCGCAGGCCAGCGTGATGAAAAACACGCCCCAGCCCAGCGCCAGCTGCAGCATCAGGATTGGATCGTACAGCGGCGACATCCACAGTGCCGGGAGCAGCTCCTTGTACCCGAACACACTGCCGAACAGGAACCCGAACACCACCGACGACAGCCCGGCGAGCACTCCGTAGAGATAGAAGCGGCCCAACGGCTTGCGGAAGATCCAGGCCAGCAACGCGAGCACTGCGCCGTGCCCGACGTCGCCGAACATCGTGCCGAACATCAACAGGAAGGTGATCGTGAACAGGAAGGTCGGGTCGATTTCGCCGTAGCGCGGGGTGCCGTACTGCTTCACCAGCAGCGCGAACGGCTGCAGCAGGCGGTGCTTTACCGGCACCGACGGCACCAGCGGGCGCTCGTCAGCCCGGGGCTTGCGGCTCTCCAGGCTGAACGCGTTCGGCAGCGTCTTGCCCAGGCGCTGCTCCAGGTCGTCCACCGCCTTCGCGGGCACCCAGCCCGCGATACACGCGAGATGTCCCGCGCTGCGGATCGCGGGGTCGAGGGTCACGAAAGGCTCGGCGAGCACCAGCACTGTGGCCGCGCGCGCCAGACGCTCGCGCATGTCCACCGCGCAGGTCTCGACCTCTTCGGCCAGGTCGGCGCGCTCGCGCTCGATCCGCTCCCGGCGCGCGCGCTGTTCGGCGCGGATCGCCTCGGGGGAATCGTCCAGCCCCTGCGGCAACGGGATCGCCTGGAAACCCGCGTTGGTGAGCACGGAGCCGAGCTCCGACGCCTTCTCCCCGGTGGGTCCGACAATCACCACGTGGGCGTTTTCGCCGCGCTCCATGTAGGTGAACAACAGGTGCCCGGCAAGACCCAGCGCGCCCCTGAGCCGGTCGATGTTCTCGCGCGGCACCACGCCGATGTGGAAGTCCAGGAAGCGCGTCTTCGTGCGCAGCATCCCCAGGTCCACATGCAGCTCGGCAAAGTTGGCGAGCGCCGCCTCTTCCTCGTCGAGCAGGCGTTCGGCCTCCTCGAGCTCGCGGAAACCCTCCTGGTGCTCCAGGCAGAAGTTCCACGCCTCTCCTAGCCAGGCATTGGTCTCGGTCAACTCGTCGAGGCCGACCACGCGGATGTCGCTGAGGTCGGGCTCCGGGACCGGTACCACCTGGGCAATCTTGTCCAGCCGCGAGCGCGCCCGCTGGAATTCCTTCTGGTATCGGCAGTCCTGCAGCGGCGTCAGCTGCTGCTCCTGCGGCTGCCGCGGATCCGGATGGAAGCTCTCTGTATCGGCAAGTGTCAGCGACGCCTGCGGGAGATCCTCGCGCAGCACGAGAATCCGGACATGCTTCATCGGCTGCGGTGTCAGCACGACAGTACCCCCACGGCAACGCAGATCGGAAGTGGGAAAAGCGGGACCACGGTTCGACCGGTCATGCCGCCTCCCGCCATTGATGCACGCAGATCGCGGGGCTCAGGCCCAGCGCCAGATCCACGTAGGGTTCGGGCAAGCCCAGCAGCCGGCCCTGGATCAACGAGAACACCAGCCGCAGGTCGGCCTCACGCAGGAGCAGGTACGCGAGCGCGCGGCCCACGCCCGACTGGCCGCTGCGCAGCGAGGACCACGCGATCCTCGACATGTGCTGGCCGAGACGGCGCTGGATCTCCATCAGGTTGCCGGCATCGGCGAGCAGGCTGCGCAAGGGTTCCGGCAACGCGGCGATCACCTTGGGCTGGTCATCGAGCCCGACCAGTTCGAGCAGCCGCTCGCGATGCAGCAGGTGCGGGGACGGAACCAGCTGGTAGAAGGTCTCGGAGGGCGACAATTGATAGCCGAACCGGAACCGCATCAGCCAGAGCACGTTCGCGCGGTCGACCAGCGAGCCCACCAGCATGCGCATCTGACGTTGCGCGGTGCTGTCCTCGAGCCGGGCGACCCGGCGCACCATGTCGGCGTAGTAGCGCTGGTCGATCGCCGCCTCGAGCGCGAACGCCTCCTGGCGCTTTTCGTAGATTTCGCGCGCCTGTCGCGCCAGCAGGCTCAGCGGCCCGCTCTCCAGCAGGCGCAGCAGTTCCACCGCGTTCTCGACGCGGAACAGATCCTCGGTGGACAGCCGGACCTGCGGCGGCAGGTCGTAGAGGTTTTCGCGGATCTCCTGCGGGTCGAGTTGACGGATCTTGCCGCGCAACAGCGTTTTCAGGTTGAACAGTGCGAACTGGCGTGCCCAGGCCACCACCAGCCCCCGTTCGGCCGGGTCCATTGGCCGGATCAGCACGGTCAGTTCCTCCAGCAGCACCTGCATCAGCGCCTGCTCCACCGCGCGGCTCTTCACCCGCGCGCTGCCGGGCTCCTCGAGGATGGTGCCGAGCCCGAACTGCTGCCCGAGTTCGGGCAACCCGAGCTGCACGAAGCGCTCGATGTCACCGGCCCGGAACAGTTGGGTCGCCTTGCCGGCGACCCGGGTATTGAGATAGGCGTTGTGTGCTGCGCTGCTCATGGAGCGGACCCGGTAGCCAGTGCGGAGGTCGGCTTGGCCATTCCCGGCTCAGAGCCGCACGTCGATCAGGACCTGGAAGGCCGCGTCGAGCGCCTCTTCCTCGCGCTTCTCGGCCAGCTCCCGCAGGTTTTCGTGCCGTTCGTCGTAGCGACGCTCGATCTCCGCGATGGTCTTCGCGGCGCGCTCCTCGGAACGCGCGATCCAGGTTCTCTGCAATTCGGGGATGCGTTCGGTGAAACCGGCGTCCAGTTCCCTGGCTTCGTCCACCGCCGCTGCGATAGCGCGTTGATGCTCTTCCTCGGCCTCCTTGGCCAGGTTCTCCGCCTTCATCTCGGCGTCGAGCAGACGTTGCAGCGTGTCGTCCATTATCGGGCCTCAAGGAGTCCGTGATGGCACCGGTATTGCCCGTGTGTCCGCCCGGATGGCTGGACCCGGAACGGCACTGGTGCCGGATCCGACCCGATGCCAGCCCGGATTCCGAACACCGGCGTCATCATACGCCGGAGAGCATAAGACTTCCACAATGTAAGCAGATAACGATTGAATTCGCGGGAGAGCTGAGTGAACCGTCCGACGGATTCGAACGGTTCCGGCCGAATCGGTCGAGAGCGCCTATTTGCCGATGCAGAAGCCTGCGAAGATCGCGCCCAGCAATGCCTCGTGATCGCCGCGCCCCAGCAGTTCGTCCAACGCACGTTCGGCCAGGCGCAGGTCCTCGGCAATCAGATCGGGGGACTGGTCCGGGTCGATCCGGCGCAGGCACGCGGCAACGCCCTCCAGGCCCTCGAGGTGACGGGTTCGGACGCTGAAGCGCTGCTCCGCCGCGTCGGCCAGGCCTGCCTGTTCGCGGATCGCCGTGCGCAGGGCATCGAGGCCGACATCGGTGGCAGCCGACACGACCAGGCCGTCGTCCGCGACGGCCCCGGGCATCAGGTCCGCCTTGTTCCACACGCGGAGCAACGGGGTCTGCGGCAGAACGGGGAGTGTCGCGCGGGCGGCCGGGCGGGTCAGGTCGCGGATTTCCAGAATCAGATCCGCGGCCGCGGCAGCATCGCGGGCGCGCTCGATGCCGATGCGTTCGACCTCGTCCTCGCTGTCGCGCAGCCCGGCGGTGTCGATCAATTCGACGGGAATGCCAGCGATCGCGACGTTCGCGCGCAGCAGGTCCCGCGTGGTTCCCGGGCGGTCGGTGACAATCGCGACCTCGGCATCGGCCAGCCGGTTCATCAGGCTGGATTTGCCGACATTCGGAGCACCGACCAGCGCCAGCCTGAGCCCAGCGGTATAGACGCGCGCGGGACTCAGGCGCGCCCGCAGGGTGTCGACGTCGGCGGCGAGCCGGGCCGCGCGCTCGGCGACCTCGGGCGCGACTGCGGACTCGAGGTCGGTCTCGCCGAAATCGATCTCGGCCTCGATCAGCACCCGCAGGTCCAGGATCTCGCGGGCCACCGGGTCGATCTCGCGCGCCAGCGCTCCATCCAGGCTGCTGCGGGCGAGGCGCGCAGCGGTCGCGGTCTGGGCGTGGATCAGGTCGGCCACCGCCTCGGCCTGGGCGAGGTCCATGCGACCGTTCAGGAACGCGCGCTCGGTAAACTCGCCCGGTCGGGCCAGGCGCGCGCCCAGGCGGCGTGCGGTGTCGACCAGTTGCTGCAGCAGCACCGGGCTGCCTTGCCCCTGCAGTTCGACCACATCCTCGCCGGTGTAGGAGTGCGGGCCCGGGAACAGGATCACGATGCCGTCGTCGATCACCGTGCCGCTGGCGTCACGCAACGGGCGGTGAGTCGCCCGGCGTGCACCGGAGGCCGGACCCGCGATGGACTCGGCGATCGCCA
>PULL01000192.1 GCA_003550945.1 Thioalkalivibrio sp.
CTGGGTGATCTCGATGGGTTCCTGCGCCAACGGCGGTGGCTACTACCACTACTCCTATGCGGTGGTGCGCGGCTGCGACCGGATCGTTCCCGTCGATGTTTACGTGCCCGGCTGTCCGCCTCCCGCCGAGGCACTGCTATACGGCATCCTTCAGCTGCAGAACAAGATCCGCCGCACCAACACCATCGCACGCTGATCTGCCCGGGGTAACCGATGTCCGAAAGCAAGAACTGGATCGACATCCTGCAGGCCGAACTCGCCCAGCAACTGCAGTCGTTGAATGTCCGCCTGGGCGAGGTCACCATCGAGGTGCCGGCCGCTGACTGGAAGGCCGTGGCCAAGCGGCTGCGCGATCATCCCGAGCTGGGTTTCGACATGCTGGTCGACCTTTGCGGTGTCGACTACCTCGAATACGGTCGCGCGGAGTGGTCCACCGAGGCCGCGTCCACGCAGGGATTCGGCCGTGGCGTCACCGCGGCGACTTCGGGGCGCTTCACCTTCGATGACGCGCCGGGCGAGGGCGACCGGGAGGATCCGCGATTCGCGGTGGTGATGCACCTGCTCTCGGTGACGCAGAACCGGCGTCTGCGCGTGCGCGCCTGGCTGCCGGACGACGACTTCCCTGAGATCGCTTCGGTCACCGAGGTCTGGGCGGGTGCCAACTGGTTCGAGCGCGAAGCCTTCGACCTGTTCGGGATCCTGTTCACCGGTCATCCGGATCTGCGCCGGATCCTCACCGACTACGGCTTTGTCGGGCACCCCTTCCGCAAGGATTTCCCGCTGATCGGCCATGTCGAGATGCGCTACGACCCGGAGCAGCAGCGCGTGATCTACCAGCCGGTGACGATCGAGCCCCGGGTGCTGGTGCCCAAGGTGATTCGGGACGACCACCGCTACGTCGAGGGTGAATCGGCCGGAGAGGAACGCAATGCCTGAGATCCGCAACTTCACCCTGAATTTCGGCCCGCAGCATCCGTCCGCGCACGGGGTGCTGCGCCTGGTGCTGGAGATGGACGGCGAGGTCGTGCAGCGCGCCGACCCCCACATCGGCCTGCTGCACCGGGGCACGGAAAAGCTGGCCGAGAGCAAGCCGTACAACCAGTCCATCGGCTACATGGACCGGCTCGACTACGTATCCATGATGTGCAACGAGCACGGCTACGTGCTCGCGATGGAAAAACTGCTGGAACTCGAGCCGCCGCTGCGTGCGCAGTACATCCGCGTGATGTTCGACGAAATCACCCGGATCCTGAACCACCTGCTCTGGCTCGGCGCCCACGCGCTGGACATCGGCGCGATGACGGTCTTCCTCTACGCGTTCCGGGAACGCGAGGACCTGATGGACTGCTACGAGGCTGTGAGCGGGGCCCGTCTGCACGCGACCTACTACCGCCCCGGCGGCGTCGCGCGTGACCTGCCCGACTCGATGCCGAAATACCAGGCCTCGCGCTGGAAGACCCAGGCCGAGGTGGATGCGCTGAACGCCAACCGCCAGGGCTCGCTGCTGGACTTCATCGAGGCCTTCACCGACCGGTTCCCGCGTTGCGTCGATGAATACGAGACCCTGCTGACCGACAACCGGATCTGGAAGCAGCGCACCGTCGGCATTGGTGTGGTCAGCCCGGAACGGGCGAAGCAACTGGGGCTCACGGGTCCGATGCTGCGGGGCTCGGGCGTGGAGTGGGACCTGCGCAAGAAGCAGCCGTACGAAGTCTATGACCGGCTTGCGTTCGATATTCCGGTGGGTGTGAACGGCGACTGTTACGACCGCTACCTGGTGCGTATCGAGGAAATGCGCCAGTCGAACCGGATCATCCGCCAGTGCGTGGACTGGCTGCGCGCGAACCCGGGTCCGGTGCTGCTGGAGAACTACAAGGTCGCGCCCCCGAGGCGTGAAGAGATGAAGGCGGACATGGAGGCCCTGATCCACCATTTCAAGCTGTTCACCGAGGGGTTCTGCCTGCCCGAGGGCGAGGCCTACGCGGCCGTGGAACACCCGAAAGGCGAGTTCGGGGTGTACCTGGTGTCGGATGGCGCGAACAAGCCCTACCGGTTGAAGGTCCGGGCGGCCGGATTCGCCCACATGTCGGCGCTGGACGAGATGGTCCGCGGCCACATGCTGGCGGACGTGGTCGCGATCATCGGAACCCAGGATATCGTGTTCGGGGAGGTCGACCGCTGATGTCTGCGCAGAAGAAAGAAGGCCCGGCCCAGCTCAGTGAACATATGCGCGAAGAGATCGACGCTTGGCTGGCGCGCTACCCCGAGAACCAGCGGCGCTCCGCGGTGCTCGGTGCGCTGCGTGCGGTGCAGCACGAGGAGGGTTACCTGAGCACCCCGATGATGGACGCGGTGGCCGAGTACCTGCGCATCCCGGCGATGGAGGTCTACGAGGCCGCTTCCTTCTATTCGATGTACGAACTGAAGCCGGTGGGGCGGCACACCATCGCCGTCTGCGACAACGTGTCCTGCATGCTGCGCGGCGCGGACCGGATCATCGAACATCTCGAAAAGAAGCTCGGCGTGAAGCTCGGCGAATCCACCGCCGACGGGCGCTTCTACCTGAAGCGCGAAGAGGAGTGCCTCGCGGCCTGTTGCGGCGCGCCGATGATGCAGGTGGATCACGTGTACCACGAGAATCTGACGCCCGAGCGGGTGGACGAGATACTCGCCAAGCTGGAGTCCTGAGCCATGGCCAACCGGATCTGCTTCGCGACCCGACATCTCGACGAGCCCTGGTCCCTGGAGAGCTATCTGAGCGTCGGCGGCTACGAGGCGCTGAAGAAAGTGTTCGGCGAGCGCATGCCGCCGGAAGAGGTGATCGAGGAGGTGAAAAGGTCGAACCTCCGCGGTCGCGGCGGTGCCGGCTTCCCCACCGGGCTGAAGTGGAGCTTCATGCCGCGCAACACGCCGGGGCAGAAATACATCGTCTGCAATTCCGACGAGTCCGAGCCGGGCACCTGCAAGGATCGGGACATCCTGCGTTTCAACCCGCACGCGCTGGTGGAGGGAATGGCGATCGCCGGCTACGCGATCGGGGCCACGGTCGGCTACAACTACATGCGCGGCGAGTTCATGGACGAGGTGAACACCCGTTTCACCACCGCGCTGAAGGAGGCCTACGACGCCGGTTTTCTCGGCAAGGATATCCTCGGCTCCGGGGTCGACTTCGATCTCCACCCCTCGCTCGGCGCAGGTGCCTACATCTGCGGCGAGGAGACGGCTCTTCTCGAGTCGCTCGAAGGCAAGAAGGGCCAGCCGCGCTTCAAGCCGCCGTTCCCGGCCAACTACGGTCTCTACGGCCGGCCGACGACCATCAACAATACCGAGTCGCTGGCTTCGATTCCGTCGATCATCCGCAACGGCGGCGAGTGGTTTGCGGGCCTGGGCGTGCCGAAATCGGGCGGCGAGAAGCTGTTCTCGGTGTCCGGGCACGTGAACAATCCGGGCAACTTCGAGGTCCCGCTGGGCATGCCGTTCCGGGAATTGCTGGACCTGGCCGGTGGCGTGCTGGACGGGCGGCAGCTGAAGGCGGTGATTCCCGGTGGGTCCTCGGTGCCCGTGGTGCCTGGCGACATCATGATGCAGGCGAACATGGACTACGACTCGATCGCGAAGGCGGGCTCCATGCTTGGCTCGGGTGCGGTGATCGTGATGGACGAGACCACCGACATGGTGAGGGTGCTGCAGAGGATCTCGCGCTTCTACTTCTCCGAATCCTGCGGCCAGTGCACGCCCTGTCGCGAGGGCACTGGCTGGCTCTACCGCATGCTGACCCGGATCGTCGAGGGGCGGGGTCGCCCCGAGGACCTGCAGCGGCTGGACGACGTGGCGGCGAAGATCGAAGGGCGCACCATCTGTGCGCTGGGTGATGCGGCCGCGATGCCGGTGCGCAGCTTCGTGAAGCACTACCGCCACGAGTTCGAACACTACATTCAGCACGGCAAGAGCGTGGTGGCCCAGGCCGCCTGATTGCCCCGGTGCAGGAAATCGCTATGAGTCAGGATCTGGTCAACCTCGAGATCGACGGGCAGGCGCTGCAGGCACCCAAGGGCGCGATGCTGATCGACGTCGCCGACGAGGCGAACATCGTCATCCCGCGGTTCTGCTATCACAAGAAGCTGTCGGTTGCGGCGAACTGCCGCATGTGCCTGGTCGAGGTCGAGAAGGCGCCGAAGCCCCTGCCGGCCTGCGCGACCCCGGTGATGGAGGGAATGAAAGTCCACACCCGTTCCCCGCTGGCGATTGCCGCGCAGAAGGGCACGATGGAGTTCCTGCTGATCAACCATCCGCTGGACTGCCCGATCTGCGACCAGGGCGGCGAGTGCGAGCTGCAGGACGTCGCGATGGGCTATGGCGAGAGCGTGTCGCGCTACACCGAAGCCAAGCGCGTGGTAAAGGACAAGGACATCGGTCCGCTGATCGAAACCGAAATGACGCGCTGCATCCACTGCACGCGCTGTGTGCGCTTTGGCGAGGAAATCGCCGGCGTTCGCGAGCTCGGGGCGACGGGCCGCGGCGAGCACATGCGCATCGGGACCTTCGTGGAGCACACGGTCAGCCACGAGTTGTCGGGCAACGTGATCGATCTGTGCCCGGTCGGGGCGCTGACCGCGAAGCCCTCGCGCTACCGTGCACGGGCGTGGGAGTACCAGCAGTATCCATCGGTTGCCCCGCACGACGGTGTCGGGTCCAACCTGTTCGTGCACGTGCACAACGGGCGCGTGATGCGCGTGGTGCCACGGGAAAACGAGGCGGTCAACGAGACCTGGATCTCCGACCGCGACCGCTTCAGCTATACCGGCCTGTACGCGGCCGACCGGCTCACGACCCCCAGGATCAAGGTCGATGGCCAATGGCGCGACGCAACCTGGGAGGAGGCGCTTGCGCGTGTTGCCCAGGGGCTGCGTGACACCGCGCCCGAGCGCATCGGCGCGCTGCTGTCGCCGTCGCTGACGCTGGAAGAACACTACCTCGCGCAGAAGCTGTTGCGCGGCATCGGCGTCCGGGACATCGATCACCGGCTCGATCAGCTCGATTTTCGTGACGAGGCCGCGGCCCCGCTGTTTCCCTGGCTGGGCAGCAGCATCGAGGCGCTCGAGCGCGCCGATGCCGTGCTGCTGGTCGGCTGCAACCCCCGTCGGGAGCAGCCGATGCTTGCACATCGGTTGCGCAAGGCGGCGCTTAAGGGCGCTCGGATCAGCGCCGTGTACACGCACCGGCTCGACCTGACCTATTCGACCGAAGCCCAGCTGCTGGGCGATACCCGCAGCCAGGTTCTCGCCCTTGCGGGAGTCGCGGCGCAACTCGCCAAGGCCGGCACGAAGCTGCCGAAGGTGCTGGGCGAGGTCGTGGCCGCCGCCGCGACCGACGACAGCGACACCCTGGAGGCGCAGCAACGCATTGCGACCGCGCTGTCCGAGGGGCATCAGGCTCACGTGCTGCTCGGTGCCGAGGCGATCGGCAGTCCCGCCTTCTCGACGCTGCGGGCTTTGGCCGGCTGGATCGCGCGCAGCACCGACGCCCGGCTCGGTTACCTCGCCCCCGGAGCCAACGTCGCCGGAGCCTGGCTCGCGGGCTGCGTTCCGCACCGCGGCCCCGGTGGCGTCGCTGCCGACCCGGGTGCGAACCCGATGGCGATGCTTGGCGAGGGCCGCGATCTGTTCGTGCTCGCGGGCATCGACCCGGCCCGTGACTTCGCCGATCCGCGTCTCGCGCTCCGCGCACTCGACCATGCGGGCGTTGTGGTCGCGCTCGGGGCCTTTGCCAGCGCAGAACTGGAATCGGTGGCGGACGTGCTACTCCCGACGGCTACCAGTTTCGAGACATCCGGTACCTTCGTGAACCTGGAAGGGCGGTGGCAGAGCTTCCGGGCCACGGCCTCCGCGCCTGGCGATACGCGGCCGGGCTGGAAGGTCTGGCGGGTACTCGGTAACCTGCTGAACGTCCGCGGCATGGATCATCTCGAATCGCGCTCGGTGCGGGACGAACTCAAGCCCATGTTGCCGGAAACCGATTTCAGCACCCAGATCGATCTGCGGCTGGTCCAGGTGGAAGTGCCCCCGGCGACCGAAGGCCTGGTCCGCATGCAGGTTCGCGGGCTGTACTCGGGCGACCCGTTGGCGCGCCGCGCGGCGCCGCTGCAGGCCTCGCCGGAGGGTCGGCGCGCGGAGAAGGTCTATGTGAACCCGCAATCCGCCGGGGCCCATGCCGACGGAACCATGGTCCGCATCCGACAGGACGGCGAGGAGGCGGAACTGAAGCTGACGCTGGATCCGACCGTCCCGGTCGGGGTCGCGGTGACCATTGCGGGCGCGCCCGCGCTCGCCCGTCTCGGCGCCCCCGGAACCCCCGTGACCCTCGCGCGGGCCTGACAAGGAACGACTCATGTTCGACTGGATCATGGAAAGCTTTTACAGCATGCCGGTGGTGATGCAGATCCTGTTCAAGATCACCTTGATCGTGGCGCCGCTGATGCTGGCCGTGGCCTACACGACCTATGCGGAGCGCAAGGTGATCGGCTACATCCAGGTGCGCATCGGGCCGAACCGGGTGGGGCCGCGCGGCTGGCTGCAGCCGATCGCCGACGCGGTGAAGCTGCTGACCAAGGAAGTGATCGTCCCGACCAACGCGAACCGCTTCCTGTTCCTGACGGCTCCGGTGCTGGCGATCATGCCCGCGCTTGCCGCCTGGGCGGTGATCCCCTTCGACGACGGCATGGTGCTGGCCGATGTGAACGCCGGCCTGTTGTACCTGCTCGCGCTGACCTCGCTGGGGGTGTACGGGATCATCATTGCCGGCTGGGCGTCGAACTCGAAGTACGCGCTGCTGGGCGCGATGCGCTCGGCGGCGCAGATCGTCGCCTACGAGATCGCGATGGGCTTTGCGCTGGTCGGCGTGATCATGGTGGCCGGCAGCCTGAACGTAGGCGAGATCGTGCGCGCGCAGGAAGGAAGCATGTACCACTGGTTCCTGCTGCCGCTGCTGCCGCTGTTCATGGTGTATTTCATCTCCGGGGTCGCGGAGACGAACCGCGCGCCCTTCGACGTCGCCGAGGGCGAATCGGAGATCGTCGCGGGCTTCCACGTCGAGTATTCGGGCATGGCTTTCGCGGTCTTCTTCCTCGCCGAATACGCGAACATGATCCTGATCTCGGCGCTGACCGCACTGCTGTTCTTCGGCGGCTGGCTGTCGCCGTTCCAGGGCATACTGCCCGAGAGCGCGTTTGCGTTGCCGGTGATCGGCTGGTTCCTCGATTCCGGCATCCACTGGTTCCTGCTCAAGACCGCGTTCTTCCTGTTCCTGTTCCTGTGGTTCCGGGCGACCTTCCCGCGCTACCGCTATGACCAGATCATGCGGCTGGGCTGGAAGGTGCTGATCCCGGTCACCATCGTCTGGCTGTTCGTGCTTGGCGTTTTCGTTTTCGTGGGGCTCGAGCCGTGGTTCGCCTGAGCCGCGGGCTGGGTCGGCGGGAGGTTTTCTGATGACCGCAATCCGTAACTTCTTCAAGACGTTTCTGCTCTGGGAACTGTTGATGGGAATGCGCCTGACCGGGCGTTACCTGTTCGCGCGCAAGGTCACCGTGCAGTACCCGGAGGAGAAAACGCCGATGTCGCCGCGCTTTCGCGGTCTGCACGCGCTGCGCCGCTACCCGAACGGCGAGGAGCGCTGCATCGCCTGTAAGCTCTGCGAGGCGGTCTGTCCGGCGCTGGCAATCACCATCGATTCCGAGCAGCGCACCGACGGCACCCGTCGCACCACGCGCTACGACATCGACCTGTTCAAGTGCATCTTCTGCGGCTTCTGCGAGGAGGCCTGCCCGGTGGACTCGATCGTCGAGACGCATATTTTCGAGTACCACTTCGAGAACCGTGGCGAGCAGATCATGACCAAGGACAAGCTGCTCGCGATCGGGGATCGCTTTGAGAAGGAGATCGCGGCCGCCCGCTCGGCGGACGCGATGTACCGCTGAGCCAGGGATCGACGATGACCTTCGAACTCTTCCTGTTTTACGTCTTCGGCGCCATTCTGCTCGGGGCCGCGCTCGCGATGATCACGGTGCGCAACCCGGTGCACGCGGCGCTGTTCCTGGTGCTGTGTTTCTTCACCGCCGCCGCGATCTGGCTGCTGGCCGAGGCGGAGTTCCTCGCGATCGTGCTGGTGCTGGTCTACGTCGGCGCGGTGATGGTGCTGTTCCTGTTCGTGGTGATGATGCTCGACATCAACGTCGCGAAGCTGCGCGAGGGCTTTACCGAGTACCTGCCCGCCGGCCTCGTGGTCGCGGCCGCGATGGCGACGGTGCTGACGCTGGTGATCACCCGTTACATCACCATGGACGCTCCCGAGCGGGCCGGGCCCGAGTACGCGAACACGCTGGAACTCGGCCGGATTCTTTATACCGAGTACGTCTACCCGTTTGAGATCGCCGCGGTGATCCTGCTGGTCGCGATCATCGCCGCGATCGCGCTGACCATGCGGCGGCGGCCGGACACGAAGTACATCGACCCGGCCGACCAGGTCAAGGTACGCCGCGAAGACCGGGTGCGGCTGGTGTCGATGGAATCGGCGCCGAAGGAAGGCAAGAAAAAGGGCGAATAGGAAACGAAGCCTGGCGGCCTGCGGGCCGCCCGCTATGGAGACGGGATCCGGGCGACCGGACCCTCACTGGGGATTCAGGGCCAACTCATGATTACGCTGTCGCACTTTCTGGTGCTCGCTGCGCTGCTGTTTTCGATCAGCGTGGCCGGCATCTTCCTGAACCGGAAGAACGTGATCGTTCTGCTGATGTGCATCGAGCTGATGCTGCTGTCGGTGAACATCAATTTCATCGCGTTCGCATTCTTCCTGCAGGACCTCGCAGGCCAGGTCTTCGTGTTCTTCATTCTGACCGTCGCGGCGGCGGAGGCGGCGATCGGGCTCGCGATCCTGGTGCTGCTGTTCCGCAATCGAGGGACCATCAACGTCCAGGATCTGGACGCAATGAAGGGGTAGGCCGGGATGGACACGGTATATCTGATCATCGTTCTCGCACCGCTGCTGGCCGCGGTGGTCGCGGGACTGTTCGGCCGCCAGATCGGCCGCGTCGGCGCCCACAGCGTGACCATTCTGGGCGTCGGGATCTCCTTCGTGCTGTCGGCGGTGGTCTTCTACCAGCACGTGTTCAACGGCCTGCCGGTGTACAACGAGACCGTTTACACCTGGATGGTCAGCGACGGGCTGCACTTCGAGATCGGCTTCCTGGTCGACAACCTCACCGCGCTGATGATGCTGGTGGTCACCTTCGTGTCGTTGATGGTGCACATCTACACCATCGGCTACATGGCCGACGACCCCGGCTACCAGCGCTTCTTCGCATACA
>PULL01000016.1 GCA_003550945.1 Thioalkalivibrio sp.
ATAGAGCATCGAGGAAACAGAGTTCCGCGTAGGCCGCCTGCCAGAGCAGGAAGTTGCTGATGCGCTGCTCGCCCCCGGTTCGGATCAGCAGGTCCAGTTCCGGGAGCCCCGCCGTGCTGAGCAAGTCTTCGAACCTGGCCGGGTCCGGCTCGGCATCGCCAGCATCGCCACCTTCGCGAACCCAGCGCAGCGCCGCCTGCAGGATGTCCCAACGACCGCCGTAGCCCAGCGCGACCACCAGCGTCATGGTGTCGTTGGCCGCGGTCTGAGCCTCGGCCTCCGCCATGCGGATCTGAAGATCCTGCGGGAATCCCTCGCGCGCGCCGATGAAACGCAGGCGGATGCCCTTCTCGATAAGCTCCGGGAGTTCGTCTTCGATCGCCGCGACGAACAGGTCGAAGAGCGCTTCCACTTCGGCCTTCGGCCTTTGCCAGTTTTCGCTGCTGAACGCGAACAGGGTCAACGCGCGCACGCCGCGGTTGGCGAAGAACTCCACCGCCCGCCGGGTCGCCTTCAGGCCCATGCGGTGGCCTTCGCTGCGTGACAGACCGCGTGCCTCGGCCCAGCGGCCGTTGCCGTCCATGATGATGGCGACGTGCGCGGGGATCCGTCCGGTCTCGGCGTTTTCGGGGGCCATCAACGCGCTGGAGGTCAAACCTCCATCAACTCCGCTTCCTTCTCCGCCAGCATGTGGTCGATGCGGGCGACGTGATCGTCGGTGAGCTTCTGCACACGCTCCTCGCCGCGACGCTCCTCGTCTTCGGAGATCTCCTTGTCCTTCACCTGCTGCTTCAGCGTGTGGTTCGCATCCCGGCGGATATTGCGGACCGCCACCCGGGCATTCTCCGCCTCCGCCCGCACCACTTTCACCAGGTCCCTGCGGCGCTCTTCGGTCAGCGGCGGCAGTGGAACCCGGATCACCGTGCCGGCAGTCGCGGGGTTCAGCCCCAGATCGGAGGTCATGATCGCCTTCTCGACCTTGCCGACCATGTTGCGTTCCCAGGGCGCGACGGTCAGCGTGCGGGCATCCTCCACGTTGACGTTCGCAACCTGGTTGATCGGCACCTCGGAACCATAGTAGTCCACCATCACGTGGTCCAGCAGGCTGGTGTGTGCCCGACCCGTGCGAATCTTGGTGAATTCGGTACGCAACGACTCCAGCGTCTTGTCCATGCGCTGGCTCGCGTCCTTGAAGATGGCTTCGCTCATTTTCCGGTCCCCTCGACCAGGGTTCCGACCGGTTCGCCCATCACCAGGCGCCGGAGGTCCCCCTTGGCAAACATGTTCATGACTCGCAGTGGCAGGTTGTTATCGCGGCACATCACCAACGCGGTCGTGTCCATCACACCCAGCTTCCGCTCCAGCGCCTCGTCAAAGGTCAGGCGCTCGAAACGGCGGGCCTCGCGGTGCCGCATCGGATCGGCATCGTAGACGCCGTCCACCTTGGTGGCCTTGATCATCAGTTCGGCGTTGATCTCGATTGCGCGCAGGCTCGCGGCGGAATCGGTGGTGAAGAACGGGTTGCCGGTACCCGCGGCAAAGACCACGATACGCCCCTTCTCGAGGTGGCGTACCGCCCTGCGCCGAATATAGTCCTCGCAGACCTGGTTGATGCGGATTGCAGACATCACCCGGCAGTAGCGGCCGGCACGCTCGATCGCGTCCTGCAGCGCCAGCGCGTTGATCACCGTGGCGAGCATTCCCATGTGGTCGCCGGTGACACGGTCCATGCCGCCCTCGGCCAGCCCGGCACCGCGGAAAATGTTGCCGCCCCCGATCACGATGCCGACCTCGACCCCGAGGTTGGACAGTTCGGCCACCTCGCCGGCGACCTGGACCAACACCCCGGGATCCACGCCGTAGTCCTGCGTCCCCATGAAGGCCTCACCGCTCAGCTTCAGAAGAATGCGCCTGTATGCCGGCTGGCCTGACTGACTCATGGGGTTCCCCGATAGTCGTTGGACTCTGACCTGCGGTGAAGCGCGGACCCATGCCCGCGCCCCGCCGCAGGGGTCGGACTAGGCGCCGCGCGCCTGTGCCATCACTTCCTCGGCGAAGTTCTCGACCTTCTTTTCGATCCCCTCGCCGACCTCGTAACGGACAAAACCCGCCGCGCGGGCGCCCTTCTCCTGCAACAGCTGACCGACGGTCTGGTCGGGGTTCTTCACGAACGGCTGCCCCACGAGCGTCACCTCGGCCAGGAACTTCCGGATCCGGCCCTCGACCATTTTCTCGACGATCTCCGGCGGCTTGCCCGAATCCTGCGCCTGGGCGCGGAAGATCTCCCGCTCCTTCGCCACCGTCTCCGCCGGCACCTGGTCCGCATCGACACAGATCGGGCGGCTGGCAGCGATGTGCATCGCGACGTCTTTGGCCAGGTCGTCGTCGCCACCTTCGAGGCTCACCAGCACGCCGATGCGGCTGCCGTGGAGGTAGGCGCCCAGCGGGCCGGTGCTCTGCACGCGCTCGAAACGGCGCACCTGCACATTCTCGCCGATCTTCGCGACGAGCGCCGCCCGGCGGTCCTCGAGGCTCTGGCCGTCCATCTGCACGGCCATCAGGCCTTCGACGTCGGACACGTCCGACGCCAGCGCAGCCTGGGCGCAGGTAGCGGCGAACTGCTGGAAATTCGCGTCCTTCGCGACGAAATCGGTCTCGGAATTCACTTCGATGATCACGGCCTGGTTGCCTTCGCTGGCAATCTCGATCCGACCCTCGGCCGCGATGCGCCCGGCCTTCTTGTCGGCCTTGGCCTGGCCGGACTTGCGCATCAGTTCGATCGCGCCTTCGATGTCGCCCTGGGTCTCGGTGAGCGCCTTCTTGCACTCCATCATCCCGGCGCCCGTGCGCTCGCGCAGTTCTTTGACTAGAGCAGCGGTAATCTGCATGAAAAGACTCCTGAATCGAGACCGGCCGCGCGCTCGCGCTGCGGCCGGCCGAACAATGGGATGTTAGGCCTCGGTGCCGGTTTCGGCCGGGGCAAACTCTTCTTCCTGGACCGCGGTCGCGCCCGCGCCCTTCGCTTCGATGATGCTGTCGGCGATCGCCGCTACATAAAGCTGGATCGCGCGCATCGCGTCATCATTGCCGGGGATCACGTAGTCGATCCCCTCCGGGCTGTGGTTCGAATCGACGATTGCCACCACCGGGATTCCGCGCTTGTTGGCCTCCGCCACCGCGATCTTCTCGTAGCCCACGTCGATCACGAACATCGCATCGGGCATGCGGTTCATGTCCTTGATGCCGCCAAGGCTGCGCTCGAGCTTCTCCTGCTCGCGCACGATCATCAGCCCCTCTTTCTTGTTCAGGCGGTCGATGCTGCCGTCGGCGCGCATCGCCTCGATATCCTTCAGGCGCTTGATCGACTGCTTCACGGTGTTGAAGTTGGTCAGCATGCCCCCGAGCCACCGGTGGTTCACGTAAGGCATGTTGCAGCGGCGCGCCTCCTCGCCCACGACCTCGCGCGCGGAGCGCTTGGTTCCGACAAAGAGAATCTTGCCGCCATCGGCGGCCACCTTGCCCAGGAAGTTCAACGCGTCGTTGAACATCGGCAGGCTCTTCTCGAGATTGATGATGTGGATCTTGTTGCGTTCGCCGAAGATGTACGGAGCCATCTTGGGATGCCAGTAACGGGTCTGGTGGCCGAAGTGCACACCGGCCTCCAGCATCTGGCGCATGGTAACGAGCGACATGTTTGGTTCTCCTGAAAGGGTTGGGCCTCCACGCATCCCGGACTGCAACCCGCCGCGCTGGACGGGCACCCAACAGGCCGTGCCGATACGTGTGTGGATTTAGGGTTTTCATTGCCCCGAGGGCGCGCGCTTTATAGCATAGGAAGCCGGTTCAAACCAAACGTGCGCAGCCCGTTGCGGCCGTGCACCCACCGGATTTCGCCCATGGCAGTCACCATCAAGAGCACCGAGGAAATCGAGCGCATGCGCGTCGCGGGGCGCCTCGCCGCGGAGGTGCTCGAGATGATCACCCCGTATGTCGAGGCGGGCATCACCACCGACGAGCTCGACCGCATCTGTCACGACTACATCGTGAACCACCAGAAGGCGATTCCGGCACCGCTGAACTACCGGGGGTTTCCCAAGTCGATCTGCACTTCGGTGAACCATCAGGTCTGCCACGGCATCCCCGGCGACCGGGTGCTGAAGAACGGCGACATCCTGAACATCGACATCACCGTGATCAAGGACGGCTATCACGGCGACACCAGCAAGATGTTCTGCATCGGCAAGCCGGGTATCCAGGCCCAGCGCGCGGTCGACATATCCCGCGCGTGCCTGTACCTCGGCATCCAGCAGGTCCGGCCAGGCGCCACGCTGGGCGACATCGGCCACGCGATCCAGACCTACGCCGAAGCGAATCGCTGTTCGGTGGTCCGGGAATACTGCGGCCACGGCATCGGCAAGGTGTTCCACGAGGATCCCCAGGTGCTGCACTACGGGAAACCGGGCACGGGCCTGGCCCTGGAGCCGGGCATGTGCTTCACCATCGAGCCGATGATCAATGCCGGCCGTCGGCACACCCGTCTGCTGGCCGATGGCTGGACCGCGGTCACCAAGGACCACAGTCCCTCGGCCCAGTGGGAGCACACGATTCTGGTGACGGAAGACGGCTGCGACATCCTGACCCTGCGCGCCGGCGAGACCCCTCCGCAGGCCCTCGCGGCATGAGCGCGGCGATCCCGGTCCCGACTGGACCGGAGGTCCCCGTCGGACCGTCTCTGGATCCGCTGCGCGCATCGCCCCGCGACACCTCCCTGTTCCGCGAATACCGGCGGTCCATCGTTGATGAACTCGGCCGCGAATTCCACGCGGGGGCCGACATCGATGCCCTGATCCACGGTCACGCGGCCAAGGTGGACACGCTGCTGGGCCTGATCTGGGACCAGCACGGGCTCGCCGGCGACGATGCCTTGTGCCTGGTGGCGGTGGGTGGCTACGGACGCGGCGAGCTGCACCCGTCTTCGGACATCGACATCCTGATCCTGGCCGAACCCGAAGAGGAAACCGCGCACGCCGATACGATCAGCGAGTTCATCACCTTCCTCTGGGACATCGGCCTGGAGGTCGGGCACAGCGTCCGGAGCATCGCGGACTGCCAGCGCGAAGCCAGGAAGGACATCACCGTGGCCACCACGCTGTTCGAGGCCCGCCGGCTGGCCGGCCCGGACCCGATGTTCACCCGGTTCCGGGAAGCGATGCAGGTCGACCGCCTCTGGGATTCGCGGGCGTTCTACACCGCGAAGCTGGCCGAGCAGCAGACACGCCACCAGCGCTTCGGCGAGACCGCCTACCGGCTGGAACCCAATGTGAAGGAAGGCCCAGGCGGACTGCGCGACATCCAGATGATCGGCTGGGTGAGCAAGCGCCACTTCTCGGCCGAGCGGTTGCACGAACTGGTGGACCACGGATTCCTGCGCGAAGGGGAATACCGCGACCTGATCGAGGGCCAGCGCTTCCTGTGGAAGGTGCGCTTCGCGCTGCACATGCTCACCGGGCGCCGCGAAGACCGGCTGCTGTTTGACCTGCAGCGCGCGCTGGCGAACACCTTCGGCTTCACCGACCAGCACCAGAATCTGGGCGTCGAGCAGTTCATGCAGCGCTATTTCCGCACCATCTGCGAGCTGCAGCGGCTGAACGAACTGCTATTGCAGCATTTCAACGAGGCCATCCTCGAAGATCCCGCCTCCTTGCAACAGGCGGACCGCATCCACCAGCGCTTCCAGGTGCGCGGCGGATACCTTGAGCTGGTGCACGACCAGGTCTTCATCATTTATCCGCCCGCGCTGCTCGAGGCATTCCACCTGATCCAGACCCACCCGGAAATACAGGGCATCCGGGCCTCGACCATCCGCCTGATCCGCGCCCACCGGCACCTGATCGACGGACAGTTCCGGCGCAACCCGGTCTGCCGGGAGCTGTTCATGAAGATCCTGCGGGCACCGCAGGGGATCACCACCGAGCTGCGGCGCATGAACCGCTACGGCGTGCTCGGCGCCTACATCCCGGCGTTCGGGCGAATCATCGGCCGCATGCAGTACGACCTGTTCCACGCCTTTACGGTCGACGAGCACACCCTGAACGTCGTGCGCAACGCGCGCAGGCTCTTCATCCCGGAGTTCCAGCACGAACTTCCGCTGGCGAGCGAAATCGCCTCCCGCATCCAGCGGCCCGAGCGTCTGATTCTCGCGGCGCTGTTCCACGACATTGCGAAGGGCCGCGGGGGCGACCATTCGGAGCTGGGCGCACTGGATGCATTGCACTTCTGCCAGCACCACGGCTTGAGCGACGAAGACTCGGCACTGGTGAGCTGGCTGGTGCGGTCGCACCTGCTGATGTCGCTGACCGCGCAGCGCCGCGACATTTCCGACCCCGAGGTGGTCCTGAGCTTCGCTCGCGAAGTCCGGACACAGGAACGGCTCGACCTGCTCTATCTGCTGACCACAGCGGACATCCGTGGCACCAACCCGGAACTCTGGAACAACTGGAAGGATTCGCTGCTGCAGACGCTCTACCACGCGACGGTCGCGGTACTGGAGCGGGGGCTGGATGCCCCGCCGGACATCGACGAGCAGATCGGGCAGACCTGCAGCGAGGCCATGCAGCTGCTGGCCCGGCGCGGGCTGGACGAGGAAGCGGTCGAGGCGATCTGGGACGAATTCGAGGTCGAGTATTTCGTGCGGCATTCGGCCGACGAGGTCGCGTGGCACACGCGCGCGATCGCGGGCATCAAGGATTCCGACCTGCCGCTGGTGCTGGTGCGTCACGAAACGCCGCGCGGCACCACCGAGATCTTCGTCTACGCCGAGGACTGCCCGAAGCTCTTCGCCCGGATCACGACCACGCTCACCCAACTGGGCCTGGACATCGTCGATGCGCGCATCATCACCACGCACTGTGGCCACACGCTGGACACCTTCATGGTCCTGGAGAGCATGGGGCACGCAGTGGAGCCCGGGTTCCGGGTGGACGAAATCCGCTCGGTGCTGCGGGAGCGGCTGCTCGAGCCGCGGTTCAACCAGCAACCCGTGTCACGCAACCTGCCGCGGCGCCTGAAGCACTTCGACGTGGCCACCCAGGTGGCGTTCGGTCCCGGGGCGCCTGGATCCAGCACCCGGATGAGCGTGCGTGCACTGGACCGTCCCGGGTTGCTGTCAACCATCGGCTGCGTATTCGCGGACCATGGAATCAACGTGCGCACCGCCCGTATCAGCACCGCGGGAGAACAGGCGGAGGACCAGTTCCTGCTGTTCAACGCCGATGGCAAGGCGCTGACGCCGGAGCAGCAGGAGCAGCTGCGGGAGCGCCTGGTGGAGGAGATATGATCCTGCGTTGCGCCTGAACCAGGATCTGCCCCGCAGCCTTGCCGACCCCCCTGCCCGTCGAATCCAGCCTGCCCGCACTGCTCGCGGCGCTGGCGGCCGGAGGCATGGCGCTGCTGCAGGCCCCTCCGGGTGCCGGCAAGACCACGCGGGTGCCACTGGCCCTGCTCGACGCAGCCTGGGCGCCGGGCCGAATCCTGCTGCTCGAGCCCCGTCGCATCGCCGCCCGTGCAGCCGCACGACGCCTGGCGGAACAGCTCGGCGAACCCCTCGGGCACACCGTGGGCATCACCACGCGTACCGAGCGGATCGGAGGTGCCGACCTGCGGATCGAGGTCATCACCGAAGGGATCCTGACGCGGCGCCTCCAGCGCGACCCGGCACTGGAGGACGTCGGGGTCGTGATCTTCGACGAATTCCACGAGCGCAGCCTGCAGGCCGACCTCGGCTTGGCACTCTGCCTGCAGACCCGGGAACTGCTGCGCCCGGACCTGCGCCTCCTGGTGATGTCGGCCACCCTGGACGCCGAACGCATTGCCGTCTGGCTGCACCCGGCCCCGGTGATCCGCAGCGAGGGCCGCAGTCACCCTGTGCGCCTGAGCTATGCCGCGCGCAAGCCGGAGGCCCGCGACGTGGTCCCGGCAGCCCTGCATGCGGTCGACCTCGCGCTCCGGACGGAACCGGGCAGCCTGCTGGTGTTTCTGCCCGGCCGCAGGGAAATCGAGCAGACTGCGATGGCACTTCGCGAGCGCGTGGATTCGTCGATCCTGGTCGCGCCACTCTACGGCCAGCTAACACCCGAACAGCAGGATGCGGCGATACGACCGGCACCCGAAGGCCGCCGCAAGATCGTGCTGGCCACGGACATCGCGGAAACCAGTCTCACCATCGAGGGCGTGTCCGTGGTGGTCGACGGCGGGTTTGCCCGTCGGCCGCGCTTCGATCCGCGCACCGGCCTGACCCGTCTGGAAACCGTCCGCATCAGCCGCGCAAACGCGGAGCAGCGCGCCGGACGCGCGGGCCGCACCGGCCCCGGGCGCTGTTTCCGCCTCTGGTCGGAAGACGAGCAGCAGCGCCTCGCGGCCCACTCGGCGCCTGAGATCCTCGAAGCCGACCTGGCGCCGCTCGCACTGAGTCTCGCCTGTTGGGGCGCTTCGGCCTCGGAACTGCAGTGGCTCGATGCTCCGCCGGCGGGAGCCCTGGCGCAGGCGCAGGACCTGCTGCGCGATCTCGGCGCGCTGGATGCCGACGGGCGGGCCACGGCGCATGGCCGCGCGCTGGATGCGCTCGGCACCCACCCGCGGCTCGGTCACATGCTGCTGAACGCCGCCGAGCGCGGACTGGGGCGCACCGCGGCCCTGCTCGCCGCGCTGCTGGAGGACAGAGACCCGCTGGACCGCGAACTTGCTGGTGCTGATCTTCGATCGCGCCTGCGGGCGCTGATCGGCCACGACCCGGGCCCGGTCCACCCTGCACTGCGCCGCAGACTGCTGCAGCAGGCAGGCCGGTGGACCAGCCAGCTCGGTGTCCATCGACACGAGACGGTGGACCCGGAAGCCGCCGGGCTGCTGCTCGCGTTCGCCTACCCCGACCGCATCGGCCTGCGGCGCGCGGGGGCAGAAGGGCGGTTTTTGCTTTCGGGCGGCCGCGGCGCCTGGTTCCGGCGTGACGACGATCTGGCGGCCGCTCCGTGCATCGTGGCCGCGGTGCTCGATGCGGGGCAGCGCGAGGCCAGGATTCACCTGGCGGCGCCGCTGGAGGCCGGCTGCCTGACCCGCGATCTGACTCACCTGATCCGGACCGTGGAGCGTGTGGAGTGGGACGCCGAAAATGGAGCCGTTAGCGCAAGCCACGAGACACGACTCGGTGCGCTGCTGCTCGAGAGCCGGCCACTGCCGCGCGTCGATCCGGCTGCTGTCGCCCGTTTGCTGCTGGCGGCGATCGAGCGCAGGGGACTGGACTGCCTCCGGTGGACCC
>PULL01000191.1 GCA_003550945.1 Thioalkalivibrio sp.
CGAGTATCCGGCGCTCCTTGCAGAGATGCTCGCGCTGCGAGAGGAGGTCCTCGCCGGTTCGGCGGCGCGCCTCCGCCGGCTGGCGTGGGCGGACGCCGATGGGCGGTATCCAGCGAGTGCGCGCAACCTGGCCGACTACCTCGCCTTGCGCTGCCGCGACCTGCGGCCGCTGCAACTGCGGCTGGCCCGCAAGGGGTTATCCTCTCTGGGTCGCGTCGAGGCCCACGTATTGGCCAGCATCGACCAGGTGATCCAGGTATTGGCAGCCCTGTGTGGCAGGCCCAAGCCAATGCTCGAGCCGCCCGCTGCACCGGGATTCGATGCGGGCAACGAACTGCTGGCGATCAATACCCGGAACCTGTTCGGGCCCCCTCAGCCCAGGCGCACCGCGCGCATCATGGTGACGATGCCTGCGGAGGCCGCCGCGAACGAGGCCCTGGTCCGGGCCTTGCTCGAATCCGGCATGGACTGCGCCCGGATCAATTGCGCGCACGACGATCTGCCGGTGTGGAAGCGGATCATCGAAAACATCCGGCGCGCGGAGCACAGCGTGGGCCGCAGTTGCCGCATCCTGATGGATCTCGCCGGCCACAAGATCCGGACCGGCTCTCTGGAGGACGCTCCGGCATCGACCCGCCTGCGCCCGCGCAGGGCCGGGGTCGCCGGGGCGCGCGAGCCGGTGATCGTGGCGCTGGTGTCCGCCACCGCCGAGCATGCGCCGCCGGACGGGCTGGCGGACTTCTGCCTCATCGCTCAGGACGATGCGCTTGCAGCGATGCAGGCCGGGGACCGGCTGCAGTTCACCGACCTGCGGGGCCGCACCCGGCGGCTGGTCGTGGAGCGCGAACTCGAAGGGATGGGTTGGCTTGTTCACTGCAGCAAGAACAGCGTGATCGGTCCGGAAACGGGGATGCGACTGATGCGCTGGCAGGACGGTCGCTGGATCCGGGTGGACATCGATACGGTACGGCTGGGCGGGCATCGGACGCGTCCGGTGAAAATCCGCCTGCAGCGTGGCGATGCCCTGAGACTGACCGGGCCGGAATTGTCCGGTCGCCCGCCGGTGCTGGATTCAGAGGGCAACGAACTCGAGCCGGCGCGCATCGGCATCACCGCGCCCCGGGTTCTGGCGCAGCTTCGGCCGGGGCAGGCGGTCTGGATCGACGACGGGCGGATGGGCGCGGTGGTCGAGGAGGCGGACCCGGAATCCGCCCTTCTGCGGGTGACGCATGCGCCGCCCGACGGCTTTCGCCTGCGGGCCGACAAGGGCATCAACCTTCCGGGCGCGGAACTGGGTCTGGGTCCGTTGAGTGACAAGGACCTGGCCGACCTCGACTTTGTCGTGCACCACGCGGACCTCGTCGGTTTCTCCTTCGTCGAAAGCGCGGGGGATATGCGCGCGCTGATGGCGGAACTGCGGCATCGGGACGCCGGCAAACTGGCGATCGTCGCGAAAATCGAGACCGAGCGCGCACTGCGGAACCTGCCCGAGATCATGCTGAGCACCATCGGGCGGTTTCCGCTGGCGATCATGATCGCGCGGGGGGATCTCGCGGTCGAAGTGGGAGGCGAGCGTCTTGCGGAGATTCAAGAGGAAATTCTGTGGCTGGCCGAGGCCGGTCATGTGCCGGTGATCTGGGCGACGCAGGTGCTGGAGACCATGGCCAAAACCGGGGCCGTCTCGCGGCCGGAACTGAGCGACGCGGCGATGTCGGTGCGAGCCGAATGCGTGATGCTGAACAAGGGCCCGTTCATCGTGGCGGCGCTGCGCATCCTGGACGGCATCCTTTACCGCATGCAGGATCATCAGCAGAAGAAGATGCCGCAGCTGCGGGCGCTGAACCTGGCCGCGAATCCCGAATCCATGCCGCCGCCCTGACGGCGGTGGGGGTCAGGCCAACATCGGGGATGCGGCTGCGATCGAGAGGCCTGCCACCATCGCGCCCACCAGCGCCCCGGCGAGGACGTCGCTCGGGTAGTGCAATCCCAATATCGGCCTGGAGGCGGCGACCAGCAGGGAGAACGGCACGACCACCCAGAACCACTCGGGCAGGTGGCTCAGCAGCACCAGTGAGAACGCGACCGCGTGCAGGGTGTGGCCAGAGGGAAAGCTGTACTCATCCAGCGGCGGTACTCTCCGGATGATGCGATCGCTGACCATGAACGGACGTGGGCGACTGGTGCGGGCCTTCAGCCACTTGTAGATCAGCAGCGCGGCGAGGCCGGTCAGCGCCATGTGCACGGTGACGACGATCGCGCCGCGGCCGTGGAGCAGCGGCAGAAGCAGCATCAGCGTGTACCAGAACACGCCGTCGCCGAGCCGGCTGAACAGGGCGAAGAAGCGACCGACGTATTCACGACGGTTTGCCCGGTTCATCAGGCTGCAGAGGAAGAGGTCCAGCGCCTGCATTCGCCCGAAACCCGTTGAGGGCGGCGTCATCATCGGCTCAGCCATCGGTGGCCTCCACGCATTGCTCCAGGAAGAATTCATACCGGTCGAAAATGCGGTTCCAGTCGACGGTGAGCGCGGTTTCGCGCGCCGCATTGCCCAAGCGTTTCGCTTGGACGCGGTCCCGGGCGAGTTGCGCGACTGCGTCGACGAAAGCCGCGGAATCCGCGGTAGGCACTGCGCGGCCGTTCTGGCCGTCGACGATGTGTTCGCGGGCCGCGGCGTAGTCGAACGCGACGACCGCGAGCCCGCTGGCCATCGCTTCCAACGTCACATTGCCGAAGGTTTCGCTGAGGCTCGGGAACACGAAGAGGTCCGCCGAGGCATAGTGCTCGGCCAGGCGCTCGCCGGTGTGCATACCGGCGAAGTGCACCTCCGGGTGCCGCCTCGCAAAAGCCGCTTTCGCCGGGCCGTCGCCGACGACCACCATGCGGGCGCCGGGCACCTGTTCGCGTGCCCGCTCGTAGGCCTCCAGTGCAAGCGGCAGGTTCTTCTCGGGCGCGATGCGGCTGACCATCAACAGGACAGGATCGTCGGGCCCAGCGCCCCAATGTGCACGCAGCGCATCCTGGCGGCGATTCGGATTGAACAACTGGGTATCGATGCCCCGCGCGAGCACGTCCAGCCCGCGGAAACCGGCTCCCTGAAGGTCTTCGGCGAGGCTGCGTGTGGGCACCAGCGTCAGGCGGGTCCGGTTGTGCAAGTTGCGAAGGTAGCGCAGTGCGATCGGCTTGAATAGGCCCATCCCGTAGTGCGCCGTGTACTGGTGGAAATTCGTGTGGAAGTCGCTGATCACCGGGATGCCCAACCCATTGGCGGCGCGGATCGCCGACCATCCCAGCGGGCCCTCCGTAATGACATGCGCGAGGTCCGGAGGTTCCTGTTCCCAAAGCTTTTTTAACGCGCCCGTGGAAGGAATGCCCATGCGCAGTTCGTGGTAGCGTGGGAGCGGAATCCCGGGCATCACCCGGATGCTGACTCCGGGGATTGGCTTGCCCATCTGGGTGCCGCGCTGGCGGACCCGGATCAGCATGACCTCGTGGCGCTGGCTCAGCCACTCGACCATCCGGTGGATGGTCATCGCGACGCCGTTGACCTCGGGTGGCCAGGTCTCGGTGACCACGGCGATCTTCAGCCGCCGCCCAGGTACCGGCCCATTGGCAGGGACATCCGTTTCGTGCCGTTGCAGCATGGAACTGTTCATGCGTGCACTGTGCACCCGGCGCTTGTCAACCGTGTGACGGGGCGATGATGAATCGGTTACATCTCAGCCGTTGCCGAGAGGGCTCGTCTGGCACAAGAAAGGGATCGTGGGAGCGGCTTCCAGCCGCGATCGGGCGCGACCTCGCAACGGCATCGCGGCCGGAAGCCGCTCTACCGAGCGCCCCGGCCAGCAGGGCCGGCCAAGCCTGGGACGGACTGGACTATGCGCTCCTGCCGTATCGACGCTCGATGTACGCCTCGACCCGCGCCTGGAACTCCTCGGCGATCCGGTCGCCTTTCAGCGTCACCGTCTTCTCGCCGTCTTCGTACACCGGCGCGACCGGCACCTCGCCGGTGCCCGGCAGGCTGATCCCGATGTTCGCGTGCCGGCTCTCGCCGGGTCCGTTGACCACGCAGCCCATCACCGCGACGGTCATTTCCTCGACACCAGGGTAGCGCTGCTTCCACTCCGGCATCTGGTGGCGGATGTAGGTCTGGATGTCCTGCGCGAGTCGCTGGAAGTAGTCGCTGGACGTGCGCCCGCATCCGGGGCAGGCGATCACGGCCGGCAGGAAGCTGCGCAGCCCGAGGCTTTGCAGAATCTCCTGCGCGACGATGACCTCCTGAGTGCGGTCGCCGCCGGGCTCCGGCGTCAGCGAGATGCGGATCGTGTCGCCGATGCCCTGTTGCAGCAGCACCGACAGCGCGGCGGTGGACGCGACGATGCCCTTCACGCCCATGCCGGCCTCGGTCAGCCCGAGGTGCAGCGGGTAGTCGCAGCGCGTGGCCAGGTCCGTGTAGACACGGATCAGCGGCTGCACCCCGCTGACCTTCGCCGACAGCACGATGTGGTCGTGGGGCAGCCCGATCGCCTCGGCCTGTGCGGCGCTTTCCAGCGCGGACGTGATCAGCGCCTCGCGCGTCACGTCCTCCAGCGGCAGCGGGTCCGGGCGCGCCGCGTTCGCATCGAGCAGGCGCGCGAGCACCGCCTGATCGAGGCTCCCCCAGTTCACGCCGATGCGCACGGGCTTGTCGTAGCGGCAGGCGACCTCGATCATCGCTTCGAACTGGGCGTCGCGCTTCGAGCCCTTGCCGACATTGCCCGGGTTGATCCGCAGCTTCGCCAGCGCCTCGGCGCAGGCCGGGTATTTCGCGAGCAGCTTGTGGCCGTTGAAGTGGAAATCCCCGACCAGCGGCACGTCGACGCCCATCCTGGCCAGGCGCTCGCGGATCTCCGGCACGGCCGCGGCGGCCTCCTCGTTGTTCACCGTGATGCGCACGATCTCGGAACCCGCGCGCGCGAGCTCGGCGACCTGGATCACGGTTCGCACCACGTCGGCGGTGTCGGTGTTGGTCATCGACTGCACCACGATCGGCGCGTCACCGCCCACGGTGACGTGGCCGACCCGTACGAGAGTGGTCCGGTGCCGGGCATGGATCGAGGTCATGGTCTGGTCAAGTCGTTCGTGAGGCAGGGGTCGCTATTCTCCCGCCGTGCGCGAGCCGTTGCAAAACCCCCTTCGGGTGCATCCCGGTGGCGCCGCGCACGGGGACAGATTTCAAATCTGTCCCCGTGCCCGCATGGCCCACTAGTTCAGCTGCAGGATCGCGGTGGCAACGGCGAAGTAGATGATGATGCCGATCACGTCGACCACCGAGGTAATCAGGGGAGCGCTGGCGGTGGCAGGGTCGAGCCGCAGGCGGGTGAGCACGAAGGGCAGGGTCATTCCGAACAGCGACCCGAACACCACGACCAGGAACATCGCGATCGCGATCGCGTTCGCGACCTCGAAGTTGCCCAGCCAGTTGCCCGCGAGCCAGATGGAGCCGGCCATCGCGAGTCCCAGCGCCGCGGCGACCAGGACCTCCTTGACCCCGAGCTTGAACCAGTCGCGGGTCTGGATATCGCCGGTCGCTAGCGCGCGCACCATCAGCGTCGAAGCCTGCGCGCCGGCGTTGCCGCCGGTGGCGATCACCATCGGCAGAAAGAACACGAGCGCCACCACGGCCTCGATCGAAGCCTCGAAGAACGCGATCGCGGTACCGGAGAGAATGTTCACCGCGACCAGGATCACCAGCCAGCCGATCCGCTTGCGGTAGAGCAGACGCATGCTGGCCTCGCGCATCGACAGCGGGAGGTCGGCCACGGCCGCCATGCGGTGGAAGTCCTCGGTCGTCTCGTCGCGGATGATGTCGAGCACGTCGTCCACGGTGATGATGCCGAGGATCACTCCGCGCTCGTCGACCACCGGCAGCACGTCGAGGTCGTAGTGACTGATGCGCCGCGCGGCCTCCTCCTGGTCCTCGTGGGCCTCGACGCTGACGATGTCGGTGTGCAGGGTCGATTCGACGAGCGCGCGCGGGCGGCTCAGCAACAGTTCCTTCAGCCGCACCCAGCCCAGTAGCTGGCCCTCGGGCGAGACGGCGAAAATGGTGTTCACCGTCTCCGCGATTTCACTGTGCTCACGCAGGTGGTCCAGCGCCTCTTCGACCGTCCATTCCGGCTGCACGGTGGCGAACTCCGGGGTCATGATGCGCCCGGCGCTTTCTTCCGGATACGCGAGCAGTGAGGTCAGGACCTGCTGATCACTCTCCGGCAACGCGCCGAGGATCGCCTCGGCGTGCTCGTCCTCCAACTCTTCGAGTACGGCCGCGGCATCGTCGTAGGAGAGTTCTCCGATCAGGCGGGTCGCCTCGTCGTGATCCAGATTCTCCAGCAGCAGCGTCTGCTGCTCGGTGGGCAGGTGCGCGTAAACCTCGGCCGAGCGCTCGTGATCCAGGCGCTCGAACAGCGCATGCCAGTGCTGGCGCGGCAGTTCGGCCAAAGCGAGCGCGATGTCCTGCGCCGCGTGCGCGGACATCAGGTCGGAGAGGCGCTCCGCATCCCCCTGATCCAGCGCCTCGCGCAGGATGTCCGCGAGGGTGGGTTGTTCCTGGACGATCGCGTTCATGACGGTGATCTCAGACCCCGCCCACGGTGATATTGAAGATCGCGACCGCGAGCGCGAAGTAGATCAGGATGCCGAAGAGGTCCGCGAGCGAGGTGACCAGCGGCACGCTGGCGGTTGCCGGATCCATTTTCAACCGGCTCAGAATGATCGGCAGCAACATGCCAACCACACTGGCGGCCGCCACGATCAGCGTCATTGCGATCGCCACCAGCAGCGCGAGCTCGTATCCGCCGCGCCACAGTCCGATCAGCGAGACGGCCAGGCCCATCGTCAGGCCCAGCGACACCGAAACGCCGATCTCCTTGCCCCACAGCTTCAGCCAGTCGCGTGCGGTGACCTCGCCGGTCGCAATCGCACGGACCATCAACGTGGAGCTCTGTGCGCCGGCGTTGCCACCGGAGGCGATGATCAGCGGCAGGAAGAACACCAGCGCCACCAGCGCCTCGATCGCTTCCTCGTAGCGCGAGATCACGTAGCCGCCCATGGTGTTGAACGCGACCAGCACCAGCAGCCACCCGACGCGCTTGCGGAAGAGCAGTGCCGCGCTCGCGCTCTGCAGACTCAGCGTGAGGCTGCCCACCGAACCCATCTTGTGGAAGTCTTCGGTGGATTCGGCCTCGAGCAGGTCCATCACGTCATCGACGGTGACCACACCCAGCAGGACCCCGTCCTCTCCGACGACCGGCAGTGTCTCCAGGTCGTAGTGCTGGATCAGGCGTGCAGCTTCGGTCGGCTCCTCCAGCACCGAGACGGACACCGTGGACGCGTCCTCCAGCAGGGTTGCGACCGGGTCGACCGGGCGGCCGCGCAGGAAATGGCGGATCGGCACCGCGGCCAGCAGCCGGCGGTCGGCGTCGACTACGAAGATCACGTTGTTCGAGTGCTCGTCCGCATTGCGGCGGATGAACGCGAGTGCCCGCCACATGCTCCAGTCCGGCTCCACCGCGACGACGTCCGAGGACATCACCCGGCCGACCGAGTTTTCGGGGTAGTTGAGTTGCTTCAGCGCGCGCCGGATCGCGCGGAAGGGCAGCAGGCGCAGGTATTCGCGCAACTCGTCTTCGCGCAGGGACTGCAGCAGCGCGGTGAGATCGTCGGTATCCATCTCCGATAGCAGGAAACGGGCGTCGGCGCGGGGCGTCGCGGCGAGCAGCCGGATCTGGTATTCGGGATCGAGGTATCCGAACACGTCCGCCTTGCGGCCCGGTGGAAGGCGGTTGAACACGGCGGGCAGATCGTCGTCGGAGAGCTCCATCAGCACCCAGGCGATGTCCTGGACGCGCATGAAATCGAGCGTCTCCTGCAACGCGTCGCGGTCGTCCAGGCGCAGCAGTTCCTGGATTTCGACGACGAATTGTTCCAGGTTGTGTTCCATGCCCATCTCCTGGCCGCTCCCGGTACAACGACCGGGACGATGCTCACGCCCATTTCGGCGTATTCTCGGACTCTGGTGCGGGAACAGCGTGGCGAACAGCGCTTGCCATGGCCGTTCCTCCGGGATGGGAGGTTGGGCTTCAGGCAGCGAGATCGCGGGGAATCACACGATGGCCCGGCCTAACTTCCGCTTGCCCTGCAGAAGGAGACCGAACCGGGAGGGGGTCTGCTACTGCAGGGCGTGGCTAGATCGACTGCGTCGGTTACGTTTCAAAGCAGATACCCATTCGGGGACAACGCCGGAATTGTACCGGAGGACCGCGGACCGCGAAACCGGCAGAAGGTCGTGCCGGCCATCGGCGTACCCCGAACCAAACGCTCCCGACAATGTCCCTGCGCAAAGGTTGATCCGGAAGCCAACATGACGATGCAGCCCAAGCCGGTCCTCGAGTGCCGATCGCTCAGCTTTGCCTACCGAGGGGGCGCGGGCGCGGCGACTGTGCTGAACGAGGTGGATCTGACGCTGCTGGGCGGCGAACGCGTCGCCATCGTCGGTGAAAGTGGCAGCGGCAAGTCGACGCTGCTGCATTTGGCGGGTGGTCTCGAGCGGCCGGGCGCCGGCACGGTACGGGTGGGTGGCAGCGAACTGGGCAGCCTGAGCGAGAGCGAGCGCACGCGGCTGCGGCGGCAACGGATGGGGATCGTCTTCCAGGCGTTTCACCTGATCCCCACCCTGACCGCGGTGGAGAACGTGGCCTTGCCGCTGGAGTTGTCCGGCTTGGGCCAGGGCGCCGGGGCGCGCAAGAGGGCGCAGGCGCAACTGGATCAGGTAGGCCTGGGCGGCAAGCCGGACCGCTACCCGGAACAGCTTTCCGGCGGCGAGCAGCAGCGGGTCGCGATCGCCCGTGCGCTGGTGCACCGGCCGATCCTGATCCTCGCCGACGAGCCGACCGGCAACCTGGATTCGAATACCGGCGAGGTCGTTTTCCAGTTGCTGCTGGACCAGGTGCAGGAGTCGGGCGCGGCGCTGCTGATGGTCACGCACAGCGAGGCGCTCGCCGCACGCCTGGACCGCACACTGCGGATGGTGGATGGGCGTCTGCTCCCCGAGGCGGAGGCAGAGTGAGCGCCACCTTCCCCAGGGTCTCCCAGCCGTGGGACCGGTTTCCAGCCGCGATGCCCCGCCCGGGCGCTGCATCACGGCCAGAGGCCGCCCCCGCGCTGGTCCTCCGGGCTGGCCGGGGCAGGGGAGGAGACGCCCTCCCCCACTCGTGGGGGAGGGCTGCGGAGAAAGACTCCCTCACC
>PULL01000285.1 GCA_003550945.1 Thioalkalivibrio sp.
CAGCTTCGACAGCGCTTCCTCCACCCTTGCTGTGTGCGCCATCGCCGCGTACAGGTTGAAGCCCTGGGCAATGAACCCGGTCATCTGGCCTTCGGACATCAGATGGACCATTTGCCCGATGTCGTACGCCCGGTCCTGCTTCGGCACGTAGTTGTACGCGAAGCCGTTGTCGGCATTCGCCGCGTCGCCATACCACGCCTTCATCAGGCTCACGTGGTATTTCGGGTAGTTCTGCCACCAGCTCATCTGGCCCGGACGCAACGGTTTCAGCGCCTTAAGCTCCATGTAGTCGTCGAAGCTCTGGTGCTGATCGTTCGGCAGGTTCAGGTAGCCGGGCAGGTTGCCCTGGATGATGTTCATGTCGGTGGCGCCCTGCACGTTCGCGTGCCCGCGCAGCGCATTCACGCCGCCACCCGGCATGCCGACGTTGCCCAGCAGCAGCTGGATCATCGCCATCGTGCGGATGTTCTGGGCGCCCTTGGTGTGCTGCGTCCAGCCCAGCGCGTACAGGATGGTCATCACCTTGTCGGGCTTCGAGGTTTCCGCGATCGCTTCGCAGATGTGCAGGAAGCGGTCTTCCGGGGTGCCGGTGATGCTGCTGACGACTTCCGGCGTGTACCGCGCGTAGTGATTCTTCAGCAACTGGTACACGCAGCGCGGGTGGCGTAGCGACATGTCGACGCGGGCGTAGCCGTCGGAACCCATCTCGTAGCCCCAGCTGCTGCGGTCGTACCGACGGTTCGCCTCGTCGTAGCCGGAGAAGATGCCGTCATCGAACTTGAAATCCGAGCGGATGATCATCGGCGCATTGGTGTAGTTGCGCACGTATTCCGACTGGATCTTGTCGTTCGAAAGCAGGTAGTTGATCACCCCGCCAAGGAACGCGATGTCGGTGCCCACGCGGATCGGGGCGAAATAGTCCGATACGGCGGCCGAGCGCGTAAAACGCGGATCGACGACGATCAGTTTCGCACCGCGCTTTTCCATTGCCTCGGTGACCCACTTGAAGCCGCAGGGATGTGCTTCGGCGGCGTTGCCGCCCATTACGATGATCAGGTCAGCATTCTTGATGTCGACCCAGTTGTTGGTCATTGCACCGCGACCGAAAGTCGGGGCCAGACTGGCCACCGTCGGCGCGTGTCAAATCCTCGCCTGGGTATCTGCGGTTACCATCCCCAGGCTGCGCAACCATTTCGAAGTCAGGTACAGACTCTCGTTGTTTGCCGTGGATGCCGCGACCAGACCGGTCGTGTTCCAACGGTTCACGAGTTGACCCTGGTCGTTGCGGGTCACGAAGTTCGCGTCGCGGTCTTCCTTCATCAGGCGCGCGATTTGGGTGATCGCGTCTTCCCAGGAAAGTCGCTTCCACTCGTTGGTGCCGGCTTCGCGGACTTCCGGATACAGTGCGCGGTCGGGGCTCTTGATCAGATCGACCAGGCCCGCGCCCTTCGGACAAAGCGTGCCGCGACTGATCGGGTTGTCGGGATCCCCCTCGACGTGGATCAGCGCCGGTTCGGCGTTCTTGCCGCCGCTGCCGAGGCTGTACATGATCACGCCGCAGCTCACCGAGCAGTACGGACAGATGGTACGGGTTTCGATGGTGCGCGCGAGCTTGAACGCGCGGACCGAAGCCTGAAGATCGGTAGGCGAGAAGCCCAGCGCGACCAGGGTGGAGCTTCCCATCCCTGCGGCGCAGATCTTCAGGAAGCCTCTACGTGTGACTTGCATCGACTGCCTCCCATGGTTCTGCCGCCGCGGGCGCGACGGCTACACGGGGAGAAACTGTGCCGTCCGGGCGGGACGGGAACGGATGCTGCCGGCGGTCTTGGTCGAACGGCACTGCGCTCTCCCAGCGGCATCACGATATCGCAAATAATCGTTAACGATCGTGACCTATATCATGGAATCAGGAAATTCTTATAAAAAGCCCGAATCCTCCCCGTTCTGGATCTGCCGTGGCGGCGCTGGAAACGGCAGCTGTCCGCGCATGGGAACCTTTCGCGATCACGCCAGCCGGTCAACGCCCTGCCCGTCGCGCCTGCCGGTGGAGCAGCCAGCCGGCGATGATCACGCCGGTCGCGACCACCACGACGATCAGCGTGGCCAGTGCATTCACCTGCGGGCTGACCCCGAGGCGGACGCTGGAGTACACGACCATCGGCAGGGTGGTCGCGCCGGGTCCGGAGACGAAGCTCGCGATCACCAGGTCGTCCATCGACAGCGTGAATCCGAGCAGCCACCCCGCGATCAGGGCCGGCGAGATGATCGGCAGAATGATCACGAAAAAGACCTTCCACGGGCGCGCGCCGAGATCCATCGCGGCTTCCTCGAGGTTGACGTCGAGTTGCGACAGGCGCGACTGCACGATCACCGCGACGAAGGCGCTGGTGAAGGTCACGTGCGCGATGGTGATGGTGGTCATCCCGCGGCCCGGCGGCCAGCCGATCGCCTGTTCCAGCGTGACGAACATCAGCAGTGCGGACAGACCCAGGATCACCTCGGGCATCACCAGCGGGGCGGCGACCATGCCGGCGAACAGCATGCGGGTGCGGAAATGCGTGAAGCGCACCAGCGTCAGTGCCGCAAGCGTGCCGAGAATCACCGCAAGCGTCGCGGTCATCGCCGCGATGCGCACCGACAACCACAACGCGGACAGGATCTGCTCGTTGCGGAACAGTTCCGCGTACCAGCGGGTGGAGAAACCCCCCCAGACCGTGACCAGCCGCGAATCGTTGAAGGAGTAGACGATCAGCGTGACGATCGGCAGGTACAGGAATGCGTAACCGAAGGCCAGCGCGGTGAACAGCCAGAAGGAGCGTCGTCCGGTCATCACCGCTCCCGTGTGGTTTCGCGTTCACCGACGCGCTGGAACAGCAGCAGCGGGATCAGGATCACCGCGAGCATCGCGATTGCCACCGCCGCGGCCACCGGCCAGTCCCGGTTGGAGAAGAATTCCGTCCAGAGCACTCTCCCGATCATCAGGGAGTCGGGTCCGCCGAGCAGATCCGGGATCACGAACTCTCCCACAGCCGGGATGAAGACGAGCAGGGAGCCGGCGATCACTCCGGGCATTGACAGCGGCAGGGTGACCGTGAGGAAGGCTTTCCACGGCGGACAGCCGAGATCGGCGGCGGCCTCCAGTAGCGTCAGGTCCATGCGCACCAGCGTCGCGTACAACGGCAGGATCATGAAGGGCAGGTAGGAGTAGACGATGCCCAGGTACACGGCGAAGTTCGAATGCAGCAATACCAGCGGCTGGTCGATCAGGCCGATCGACAGCAGCAGGTGATTGATCAGCCCGTTGCCCTGCAACAGACCGATCCACGCGTACACGCGGATCAGGAAGCTGGTCCAGAACGGCAGGATCACCAGCATCAGCAGCACGATACGCCAGCCGGCCGGGGCGCGCGCGATGCCATAGGCCATCGGGTAGCCGATCAGCAGGCAGAAGACCGTCGACACCGCGGCGACCTTCAGCGAGTTCATGTACGCGCCGACGTAGAGCGGATCCTGCCAGAGGTAGGCGTAGTTGCCGATATGCACCTGCAGCGCGAGGGTGCGCTCCTCGGCCCACTGCAGCATTGGCGTGTACGGCGGGCTCGCGAGTGCGATCTCGGCCAGGCTGATCTTCAGCACGATCAGGATCGGCAGCAGCAGGAACAACAGCAGCCAGGAATAGGGCAGGGCGATCACCGCCGCGCGCCCGAGCCGGCCCTGCGTGAGGCTTTTCACGCCCCGCTCGAACCGGCGCTTGAGGCTGGAGGCTCCGGCGGTGTCCGCGGGCGCGGGCCCGGTGTTCATGCGGTGAGGACCACGCCCGCGTCAGTGTCCCAGCCCAGGAAAACGCTATCGTCCCAGGTCAGCGGTCCGGCGGTGCGCCGCGCCCGGTTGGTCACCTGGACCTGCACGGTGCGGTTGCGGTCGGTGCCGACGTGGTAGATCGACACGTCGCCCAGGTAGCCGATCTCGCGCACCGTGCCCTGGATCCAGTTGCGGTCGTCGCTCGGCGGTTCGTCCATCACGCGGAGCTTTTCCGGGCGCAGAGCGACGGTCACCGGCGTGCCGATCGCCAGTGGGTGTGCGTGGTACATCACGATCTCGCCGGGCGTGTCATCGCTCTGGATCACGACCCGATCCTCCTCGGCGGTCACCACACGCCCCTCGAACAGGTTCACCGCGCCGATGAACCCGGCGACGAAGCGGCTCGCAGGGTATTCGTAGATCTCGGAGGGTGTGCCCACCTGCAGGATGCGGCCGGCGTCCATCACGGCCAGGCGCGACGACATGGTCATCGCCTCTTCCTGATCGTGGGTGACCATGATGAAGGTCGTGCCCACGCGTTCCTGGATGTTCACCAGCTCGAACTGGGTGCGTTCGCGAAGCTTGCGGTCGAGCGCTCCGAGGGGCTCGTCAAGCAGCAGCAGCTTCGGGTGCTTGGCCAGCGAGCGGGCCAGCGCCACGCGTTGCCGCTGGCCGCCGGAGAGCTGGTCCGGGCGCCGTCGTGCGTATTCGGACATGTGCACGAGTTCCAGCATCTCGGAGACCCGCGACCGGATCTCGCGCCCCGACAGACGCTCCTGCTTCAGTCCGAACGCGACGTTCTGCTCCACGCTCATGTGCGGAAACAGCGCGTAGGACTGGAACATCATGTTCACCGGGCGCTCGTAGGGCGGCATCCGGGTGATGTCCTGCCCCTCGATCAGGATGCGGCCCTGGGTGCAGCGCTCGAGGCCCGCGAGCATGCGCAGCAGGGTGCTCTTGCCGCACCCGGAGGCTCCGAGCAGCGAGAAGAACTCGCCCTTGTAGATGCGCAGCGACACGTCGTCGACGGCGTAGGTGCCGCCTTCGAAGACCTTGGTGACGTTCTGGATCTCGAGGAAGGGCCGCGCGTCGGGATCTTGCCAGGCCTCGAGGATCGCCGGATCACGCCGTTGCTGGGGCATCGATTCAGCAGTCAGTCGGGGGCCGGGCGGGTCGTCGCGGGCCGGCGGGGCGGCACACCGACCCCGACGGCGACCGATGCCCGGAGGCGCTCTCGTCCAACGTGATTCACCTGGTGCGTCAGCGACCGGTCTTGATCTGGGTCCAGGTCCTCACTCGGGCCCGCTGGATGTCGTCCGGCAGCGGGTTGAGGGTGACGAGGCGTTCCCGGAGTTCGCCGGTCGGGTACACACCCGGATCGTCGCGGATCTCGGGATCCACCCACGGAGTCGCCGCGAGGTTGGCATTCGCGTACGCCACTTCGTTCGTGATTTCCGCGATGTTCTCGGGGACCATCAGGAAATCGATGAACGCGTGCGCATTCTCCGGATGCGGGGCATCGGCGGGGATCGCCATCAGGTCAAACCACAGCACCGCCCCTTCGCGCGGGATCACGTACTCGATCTCGACGCCGCGTCCCACCTCCTCGGCACGGTCGCGGGCCTGGATCACGTCGCCCGAATATCCGTGCGCGACGCAGATGTCGCCGTTGGCGAGATCGTTGATGTATCTCGACGCGTGAAAGTAGCGCACGTACGGACGGATCTGCATGAATGCGTCCGCGGCCGCCTGGATGTCCGCGGGGTCGGTCGTATTCGGATCCAGCCCGAGATACAGCAGGGCGGCCGCAATCGCCTCCCCCTCGTCGTCGAGGACCGCGATCCCGCAGCCCGCAAGCTGGCCCGCGATGTCCGGGTCGAACAGCAGCGACCAGGTGTCGAACTCCGCGTCCTCGCCGAGAATCGACGTTACTTTTTCGACGTTGTATCCGATGCCCGTGGTGCCCCACATGTACGGCACGGTGTGCCGGTTGCCCGGGTCGACCGAGGCCAGTGTGCGCATCAGGATAGGGTCGAGGTGTTCGCGGTTCGGGAGCTGGGCGAAATCCAGCGGCAGGTACAGACCCGCCTGGATGTGGCGTTCCGCGAAGGGGTGCGCGGTGGGGAAGATCACGTCGTAGCCGCTGCGGCCAGCGAGCAGCTTGGCTTCGAGAATCTCGTTGGCGTCGTACACGTCGTACACGACCCGGATGCCGGTCTGCTCTTCGAAGCGTTCGATCACGGAATCCGCGATGTAGTCGGACCAGTTGTAGACGTGCACCACCGGCTGGTCGCTGGGCGAGCAGGCAGCGAGACCCAGCGCCCCGACACCCAGCAGCAGTCCCCGAAACCCTGTCCTCATGATCGTCCCCCCCTTGATCGGTTTGCGTGATGTTCGGGTTCACCGGGGGGGCTGTCAACCTTGCAGGGTGGTCGGACGTTTTCTCGCCGGCAGCCCCCGGTCCGACGACGGCCCGACTGCTAGAATCCAGGGACGACAAGGAGGCGCTGCGATGACAACGAAGGCAATCCCCCGAGAGTTGCTGCCCGTGGGCTATATCGGTCTGGGAATCATGGGCTCACCCATGGTCCGGAACCTGCTGCACGGCGGTGCGCCGGTGCATGTGTGGGCACGCCGGCTGGAGCAGGCGCAGAAGCTGGTCGGTGACGGTGCGGTCGCCGAGGACAGCCTGGCGAGCCTCGTGGCGAGAGTCCGGGTGCTGTTTCTGAATGTTTCCGACACGCCTGACGTCGAGAGCCTGATGCTGGGCGACGGCGGTATTCTGAGCCATGCGGCGCCGGGCCTGATCGTGGTCGATCACAGCACGATCGACCCGATGCGCACCCGTGTGATCGCGGATCGTGCGCGCGAGGCTGGGGTCGGTTTTATCGATGCCCCGGTGTCCGGTGGCGAGCGCGGCGCGATCGAAGGCACCCTGACACTGATGCTCGGCGGCGCCGAGGCTGATGTGGAGCGGGTGCGGCCGCTGCTGAACCTGGTTGGCAAGACGCTGACGCACGTGGGCGAGAGCGGGGCCGGACAGATCGCGAAGGCCTGTAACCAGTTGATCATCGGCCAGACCCTGATCGCGATCGGTGAAGCCTTCAAGCTCGCCAGCGCCGCGGGTGTCGATCCGGCACGGGTGCGCAAGGCGCTGCTGGGCGGATTTGCCGGATCACGGGTGCTGGAAGTTCATGGTCAGCGCCTGCTGGACGAGGAATTCACGCCGGGGTTCATGACCCATCTGCACGCCAAGGACATGGGGATTGTCGCGAACACGGCCGCGGCACTGGGGCTGGATCTCAGTGGCGTGGACCGCGTGAGGGCGGCACTCTCAAGGGCGCTCGAACACGGACACGCCTACGACGATTCGACCATCCTCGCCCGTTTCTGCTGCCCGGACCGCTGAGGGGTTCGGCAGTTTTGGGTTTTGCGGCGTAGGAAGGTCAGCCGTTTTCCGCCAGCCGCAGTTCCTCCTCGCCAAGCGGGGCTACGTGAATGTGTACCGGCACGTTGCCGTGCAGCGCCTGGTGGACCGGGCAGTGGTTCATCATGCGGTCCAGGATATGACGCTCTTCTTCCGATAGGCGGGCCGCCATTCGCAGCGTGAGATCGATGCGCGAGATGCGGCAGTGCCGGCCATCGAGTTGCCAGTCCAGGGTGGCCACCAGGGTCTGGGGCAGGCTGCGGCGCTCGAGAAACCGGCGGGCGAATTCGGTCATGCAGCAGCCGAGCGCAATCGCAAGGTGCTGCACCGGGTTGTATCCGAGCGGCTTGCCCTTGACGGCGTCGCCGAGCGGATCGTGGCTGCAGGGGTGCAGTATGCGCACCTGACCCTGGGTGGTTCGGCAAAGAGTCAGGGTGGCGGCGTCGGTGCCGGTGTCGTTCATCTGCAGGGATCCGGTTCTGGTCGGGCGGAAGCGCTGGCGGATGCCGCTGGCAGCGCCCCATGAAACAACCATAAACCATAAGGAAATCCCTCGGGAAAGCGATATCTCCTTTGGGGAGTCCCGGCGTTGGATTGCCGCGAGGGTCCGCCTCCAACCCGTAGTTGTTACCCCAGGGCCGGGTGGTCCTCGGACCAGCCCACGTAGACCTCGCCACCGCTTTCGATCACTGGACGCCGGATCAGGGTGGGTTCCTCCAGCATCAGGCGACGCGCCCGATGGGCGTCGAGGGGCTCCCGCTGCTCCGGGGGGATCCGCCTCCAGGTCGTGCCACGGCGGTTCAGCAGGTCCTCCCAGCCGATCGCGCTGATCCAGCGGTCCAGGATTGCCGGGCTCAGACCGTCCTTGCGGAAATCGTGAAAGTGGTGCGCCACTCCGGCGGCCGTGAGTTCCCGCCGGGCGCGCCGCACCGTGTCACAGTTCGCGATCCCGTAGAGGATGAGATCACTCATGCGCTTACCCAACCGAGCCAGTGGCCCAGGTCAGACATCGCGCAGCAGCTGGTTCAATCCGACCTTGGCCTTGGTCTTTTCGTCGACGCGCTTCACGATCACCGCACAGTACAGCGAGTACTTGCCGTCCCTGGAGGGCAGGTTGCCGGAGACCACCACCGCGCCGGCAGGCACGCGTCCATAGGTGATCTCGTCCTTTTCGCGGTCGTAAATCCGCGTGCTCTGGCCGATGTACACCCCCATCGAGATCACCGCGCCTTCTTCGACGATCACGCCCTCCACGATCTCGGAACGCGCGCCGATGAAGCAGTTGTCCTCGATGATCGTCGGCGACGCCTGCAGGGGTTCCAGCACGCCGCCGATACCCACGCCCCCGGAGAGATGGACGTTCTTGCCGATCTGGGCGCAGGAACCGACTGTGGCCCAGGTATCAACCATCGTTCCTTCATCCACATAGGCGCCAATGTTCACGTAAGATGGCATGAGCACCACGCTGGGCGCGATGTACGCACCCCTGCGCGCGGTCGCCGGGGGCACCACCCGCACGCCCCCGGAGCGGAAATCCCGGCTGCTGCTGTCTGCGTACTTCGAGGGCACCTTGTCGTAGTAGTTGGTGAAACCACCCTTGATGAACTGGTTTTCCTCGATCCGGAACGAGAGCAGAACCGCCTTCTTCAGCCATTCGTGCACCACCCACTGTCCGTTCACCTTCTCCGCCACGCGCAACGCGCCCCGGTCGAGCTGCTCGATGGTTTCACGCACCGCGTCCTTCACGGTGGTCTCGACGTTGCGCGGGGTGATCTCGGTGCGCCGCTCGAACGCGGCCTCGATGACGGCTTTCAAATCGGACATGGGTTCGTTCCTTTGGGTCGGTGGGGCTGGCTCTCGCCCGGAGCCGCCGGGCGACTCCGCTTGGCCGGATGAGTAGGGTGCCTGCGGCACAACCCGCGGCGGCCGTAGCGAACCGCAGGGGGCCGCTAGTATACCCAACCGCGCCTTCAGCTCCGCATCAGAGTGCCGAGGAATCGGCCTCCAG
>PULL01000251.1 GCA_003550945.1 Thioalkalivibrio sp.
GGCAGCCACTGGTGCCCTGTTCCGACGGCGATCCGGTTACCGGGTTCTATCGGGACGGCGCCTGCAGCACCGGCCCGGACGATCGCGGCCGGCACGTGGTCTGCGCCCGGGTGACCGCCGAATTCCTCGAATTCTCCCGGCGCCGGGGCAATGACCTCGTCACCCCGCATCCGGAGTTCGGATTTCCCGGCCTGAAGCCGGGCGACCGGTGGTGCCTGTGCGCGGCACGCTGGCAGGAAGCGCTCGAAGCCGGCGCCGCACCCCGGGTCCTGTTGATGGCCACCCATCAGCGGGCCCTCGAGATCGTCCGTCTCGAGGATCTGAAGCGCCACGCGATCGACCTGTCCTGACCGACCGGTGGCTCGGGTCGCGGCGCTCGCGTGGCGGCCGCGGCGCCGTTCGCCGCATCGGCGCCGCCCGGTCTTGCGCTACGCCTTCGGCGCCTCAAGGCCGGCGCAACAGTCGGTAGTCGCGCGTTCCGTCAGCGTAATGGGTGACCCGCAGCCGCACCTCGGTTCCGGGTCGGATCGTGTCCCGCGACTCCTGCCAAAGCAGGCGGATCACCCCGTCCTCCGGTGTCTCGACCACCACGCGGATCCATTGCGCATCCTCGCTGTCCCGCTCAACCTCGATCACGGGCACCGCAATCACATCCCGGCCGACCACCTCGGGGGCCAACCAATCGCCAAACAGCAGCAGGCCCAGCACCACCAGCAACGCCAGGGCCGCGATCACCGCCCGCGTATTGCGGATGGCGTGGGCCATGTTGTTCCAGAATCCGCGGTCAAAACCCATGTCCTACCCCCGTTCCAGTTCCAGGAAACGCGATGGATCCGTCATCGCGAGGAGCGGGGCGACGCGGCGATCCATTCGGCATCGACCTCGTTGGGGCCCACCGGATGGCCGCGCTGCGCCCGCAATGAAAGGAGCGCATCCACCCGTTTTTCCCAGGTCGTCACCTGGCTCCAGCGTCGGTCCAGCAAACGCCCGCGCCGGCCCGCGATCCGCGCCCGTATCCTGCGCGGAGGCTGCCGGGTCGGCAAGCTTTACGTTGCTACCCTCCCCTTTTTGGTCTAGCTTCGCCCGAGGGCGCTCGAAAAACCGGGCGGCCTGCTGATTCTGGCCGGCACGAGGCAACGGCTCGCTCCCGCTCCAGGCGGGTTCGACAGAAACGCGGCCCACCGGCCCCTACCAGGAGGAAATGCCGTGAAACGTTCATTGCTTGCCGCATTCGGCGGCCTGGCGGTTGCACTCACCCTTGGAATGGGCGAAATCCGCACCGCTCAGGCGCAGGAAGTCACCCAGCTCCGCTGGGCCACCTCGGCGGTCGGTTCCGCCGGTCATCGCGCGAAGGTCGCGTTGATGGCGATGCTGAACCGCGAGATGCCCGACTACTTCATTACGGTGCTGCCCACCCCCGGCGCCCTGGCCACGGTGCGCGGCTACGCGACCGAGCAGTTCGACGGGTACTACGGCGCCGATATCGCGTTCCAGGAACTCGCCGCGGACAGCGGCCGCTTCCGCGGCTTCCGCGACCAGATGCGCCGCGAGCCAGTGCAGTCGTTCTGGGCGTACACGATGGAGGTCGGGCTCGGCGTTCGCGCCGCCGACATCGACCGCTTCGACCGTTGGGGCGACCTGCAGGGCCGGCCGGTGTTCACAGGGCCGGCGCCCTGGGATGTCCGCGCGGCACTGGAGCGGGCCATGGGCACGGTCGAGGTCGGTCACCGCTATGTCGAGGTCGATCTGGGGCTGGTGTCCCCCTCGCTCTCCGGCGGCACGATCGATGCCTTCGTGATCTACAGCACCGGCGAGGCGAGCCCGGCCCCCTGGGTGATCGAGGCGATCCTGTCCACCGACGTGAAGGCGCTCAACCCCAGCGCGGATGAACTGGCGCGGCTGGAGGCAGCCGGCGTCGAGATGGTTCGGGTCCCCGCGGAGGTGTTCCAGAGCGACATGGGCGTCGACGAGGTGGTGCTGGCGCCGTTCTTCTACGGCTTCCACGTCGGCCTGGAAGTCTCGGAGGAGGATGTCTATCGCATGCTCAACGTGATCGAGGCCAACGCCGACGAACTGGCGCGTTCGGACGCCGCGTTCCGCCAGATCCGCGACGGCATGGTCGAGATCCAGCGCCGCGGCGTCGCCGCCTCGGTGAACGCCGTGAAGGTGCACCCCGGTCTCGCGCGCTACCTGCGCGAGAACGGGGCCTGGAACGAGGACTGGAACGACCGTATCGCCGGTTCATGAGCCTGAGGGTCCGGTGCCGCGCGCGACCTCTGGCCGCGGCGCCGGATCCCCACACGCATGGCTGAACCCGCGCCGACGGGGGCCGTGACCGACCTGCCCCCACCTCCCCGCCATGCCCGGTGGCTCACGGGCGCGGCGCATCTGCTCTTCTACGTCACCGGCGTCGCGTTCTTCGCCTACCTGTCCCGCTACTATCTCACCGGCATCGGCGGGCCGTCGCTGCTCGCGGTCACCGCGGTCCCGCTGACCCTGTGCCTGGTGGTGTTGAACGACCTCCGTCACGGCATGCTCTACCCGCGTCTGGGTGCGGTGGCCCCGTTCCTGATCGCGCTGCTGTACTGCTCGGTGGCGCTGTATGCCGCCTGGTACCTCACCACCGAATTCGACGAGATCCGCATTTTCCGGCTCGGGCTGTGGAGCCTTCACGACCTCGCCGTCGGCGGTGCGGTCGCGGCGCTGGTGCTCGAATACACGCGCCGGCGCTACTTCGCGCTGTTCGTGCTGAACGTGGCGCTGATCCTGTACGCGGTCTACGGCTACCTGGTGCCGGGCATGTTCCACCACCCCGGGATGGACTGGACGCGCATCGTCAGCGCCGTCAGCGTCGAGATGAGCACTGGCGTCTTCGAGCGCCTGCCGCAGCTCGGCCTGACGCTGATCGGCTCGTTCATCCTGGTGCTCGCGGTGCTGCGCGCCTTCGGCTGCATCGACTCGATTCTCACCGGCTCGGCGCGCGTCGCCCAGCGCTCGCCGCGCACACTGCCGCAGGCCGCGGTGGTCGGGTCCTTCGCGGTCGCGGCCGTCTCCGGGTCCGGGGCCGCCAACGCCGCGACCACCGGCTCGGCGACGATCCCGGTCCTGATCAAGGCCGGGTTCCCGAGGGTAACTGCCGCCGCGGTGGAAACGGCGTCGTCACTCGGCGGCCAACTGATGCCGCCGCTGATGGGCATCGCCGCGTTCCTGATGGCCGACTACATGGGGAAGAGTTATTTCGACGTGGTCGCCCGCGGCTTCGCCCCCGCGATCATCTATTTCCTCGGCGTCGCCTTCGCGGTCTGGCTGCTCGCCGCGCGCCACCACCGGCACTCGGTGGCGCCGGACGTGGGCCCGATGCGCTTCATGGACTGGACCAACATCCTGTCGTACCTGATTGCGGTCGGCGGCCTGATCTACATGATGGGCGTCGAGCGCAAACCGGCGATGACCTCGGCCCAGACGGTCTTCATCTACCTGTTCCTGTTCCTGACCGCGGCATTCCTGATCCGAAGCTTTATCGAAAAGGCCTGGTCCCTGCGCGAACTCACGCGGCCCTTCCTGCGCTTTGTCGAGTCGTTCTCAACCATCACCGCCGAGCTGACGATCCTGCTCGCGACACTGGGCATCCTGACCGCGATGTTCACCATCACCGGCGTCCCGACCAAGGTCGGCGTGCTGCTGATGGAAGGCGCGGCGATCAACCTGATGGTGATGGTGCTGGTCGCGTTCGCGTTCGGCTACCTGATCGGCATGGGGCTGCCGGTGGCGCCGACCTACATCGTCACCGCGATCGTGGTCGCGCCATTCATGATCCGGGCGGGCCTCGATCCCTGGGTGGTGCATTTCTTCATCTTCCTGGTCGCGGTGTTCGGCGAGCTGTCACCGCCGACCTCGGTGACGGCGGCGGTGACCTCGCGCATCGCCGACGCACCCTTCGTGCGCACGATGTTCGCCGCCGTGGTGCTGTGCATGCCGCTGCTGGTGATGATGGGCGCGGTCTTTACCCGGCCCGACCTGGTGATCGAGCCCGGCTGGTCGCAACTGCCCGCGTTCACGCTGGTGCTGATCGGAACGCTGGCCCTGAGCTTCGCACTGCAGGGACGGGTCCACACCCGCCGGGCGCTGGACCTGCCGATGCGCATCGGACTCGCGGCGATCGCCAGCGTGACCATCTTCCACCCGGACGCATCCACCGCCGCGCTGACGGCCGGCCCCACGCTGCTGCTGACGCTCATCGGGGCCTGGCGCTTCCGCTCCGGCGTCGCACGCTAACGGTCATGGCAGCGGCGGGCCATCCTGAAAGATGAAAAACCGAGCCACGACAACGCACGGACTGAGCCGGCAAGCGATCGATCGATCCGTCACTTCGTCTTGTTTCCGTGTTTATCCGTGTCCATCCGTGGCTGCATTTTCCGCTAAATGACGGCCGCGGAGGCCCTGCTCCTGCTCGCCGTCGGGGCGCTGGCCGGGTTCCTGAACGTGCTCTCGGCCGGCGGGTCGATGCTTACGCTGCCCGCACTGATGTTCATGGGGCTGGACGCGCCCACCGCGAACGGCACCAATCGCGTCGGCATCGTGCTGCAGAACATCACCGCGGTCTGGCGGTTCCGCCGTTCCGGCCACCGCTACTGGCGCCTCGGCTTGCTGCTGTCGGTCCCCGCGGTCGCCGGTGCGCTGCTCGGGGCCTGGGCCGCGGTTCACGTCGGCGACGACTTCTTCCGCTGGGTGCTGATCCTGGTGATGATCGGCGCTTCCGCGCTGATGCTCCTGCCGCCGCCCGCGCGCACCCGCAGCCGTCGGCTGGAGGCCGCCGGTCTGCGCTGGCCGGTGCTCGCGGCGATGCTGGTGATCGGATTCTACGGCGGCTTCATCCAGGTGGCCGTGGGCATCCTGTTCATCGTGCTGCTGTACCGGGTACTGGGGATCGACCTGGTGCAGGTGAACGCGCTGAAGGTGATGGTCGTGCTGGTGTACATGGTCCCGGCGCTCGGCATCTTCGTCGCCACCGGGCACGTGGCCTGGTCCTATGGCTTGGTGCTGGCGGCCGGAAGCATGGGCGGCGCGTGGCTGGCGGTGCACGTGACGCTCGGCCCGAGTGGCACGATACTGGTGCAGCGCTTTACCCTCGCGGTGATCGCGGTGATCATCGTGAAACTGCTGATCGATCTCATCTGAACCGGAACGTTCTCTGCAAGGAGTGCCCGATGAAGGCCTTTGTGATCCAACGCCATGGCGGCCCCGAAGTCTTCGAGGAGGCCACCCTACCCGACCCGCAGGCCGGTCCCGGCCAGGTGCGCATCGCGGTGCGCGCCTCCAGCGTAAACCCCCTGGAGATCAAGATCCGCAGCGGGCTGGTCCGCTCCGGCCCGGAGTTTCCGGCGATCCTGAACGGCGACGTTGCCGGCATCGTGGACCAGGTCGGCGAAGGGGTCGCCGGGTTTGCGGTCGGCGATGCGGTGGTCGGCTGTGCGGGCGGTATCCGCGGCTATCCCGGGGCGCTGGCCGACTACATGGTCGCCGACGCCTGCCTGGTCACCCACGCACCACAGCGCCTGCCGCTGGAAACCTGTGCCACGCTGCCGCTGGTGTTCATGACCGCCTGGAGCGCGCTGGTCGACCGGGCCCAGATCCAGCCCGGCGAACACGTGCTGATTCACGCCGGTGCCGGCGGGGTGGGCCACGTCGCGGTGCAACTGGCCAAGGCCCGCGGCGCGCGGGTGGCGACCACCGTGTCGAGCGATGAGAAGGGCGCGATCGCCCGCGATCTGGGTGCCGACGAGGTGATTCTCTACCCGCAGGAATCCGTGTCCGACTACGTCCAGCGCCTCAGCGGGGGTAGCGGATTTCCGCTGGTCTTCGACACCGTCGGCGGCAGCAACCTGGACGCAAGCTTCGAGGCCGCCGCGGTTTCCGGGCGCGTGTGCTCGATCAACACCCGCTCCACGCACGACCTGTCCCTGATGCACGCGAAGAACCTGACCCTGCACGTGATCTTCCGCTCGGTGCCGCTGCTGTACCGCATGGAGATGGAGCATCAGTCATGGATCCTGCGCAACATGGCCGAGATGGTCGACGAAGGCACGCTGCGCCCGCTGCTCGCGGCCCGGCAGTTCACTTTCGCCGAGATCGCCGAGGCACACCGCTATCTCGAGTCCGGCCAAGCCGTCGGCAAGATCCTGCTGACCCGCAACGGCCCGGAGGCCTGACGCCGGTCGGACTGCCGACGCGCGAGTCCCGGATGTCTATCATCAGGGGGATGCCGCGCGCACCGACCGGCGCGGATTCTCAGGCTTCACCCAAACCGGCACGGAGGGAGACATGGCTGCCATCGCATTCGACCGCTTCGAGGACCACCTCGAACTGCTGAACCCGTTGAAGGGCTTCGCCCCGGAGCGGCAGCGGATCGAGGTCTACCGGGACCCCCTGCTCGGCCACACCAGCGTCTACAACCCGGCGATCGAGGAGGGGCTGAAGGTCTTCCTGAACGAGGTGGACCGGGAACTGATCGCGCGGCTCGCCGAAGAATCCGCGAAGACCTGCGTGTTCTGCCCGGAGCGCGTCAGTGGCGTGGCCCGGTTCCCGGACGACCTGATTCCCGGCGGGGTGGTCAAGGTGGGCGAGGCGGTGGCGTTTCCGAACCTGATCGCGATGGGCGGCCACCACTCGGTGGCGATCGTCTCGCGTGCCCACTTCCTGGAACTGCACCAACTGTCGCCGGAACTCATCGCGAACGCCTGGCTGGCCCTGAGGCAGGTGATCACCGCAGTGCGGCAGCGGGACCCGACCGCCGCCTGGACAACGGTGCACGGCAACTACCTGTTCCCGGCCGGCGCCAGCCTGATGCACCCGCATTTCCAGATGCTGATCGGGTCTGCGCCGTATACCCAGCACGCGCGCCTCGCCGAGGCCTGCCGCGCCTATCTCGGGCGGGAAGGTACCCGCTACCACGACGACCTGCTGCAGCAGGAGCGCGCGACGGGCGACCGCTATATCGCCGCCACCGGCCGCTGGCACTGGCTGGCCGCGTTCTCGCCGCTGGGCAGCAACGAGATCCTTGCGGTGCACGAGAGCGAAGGCGATCTGCTGCGCGTGGGCGAGCGCGAACTGCGCGACCTCGCGCAGGGGCTGGCGTCCATCCTGCGCCTGTACCAGGACCTCGGGCACATGAGCTTCAACTACACGCTGTACGCACGCCGGGAACCGGAGACCCCGGACGGCTTCCAGTGCCTGCTGCGCGTGTTCACGCGCCAGAACCCGGCGCCGGCCTACCGTTCGGACGACTTCTACCTGCAGAAGGGCCTGCAGACCGAACTGATGCTGCACCGGCCCGAGGCACTCGCGGCCCGGGCGCGCGGGCACTTCGCCAACGGCTGAACCCTGGTCTGCGGCCCCGCTCGCGCGAGCGGGGCGCAAACCCCCGCGCAACGGGTGGCAAAACCCACCCTCGCGGTCGGTTATGGGATAGTCCCGGGCATGCACTGGAACTTCGAACACAGCTACGCACGCCTGCCCGGGCAGTTCTTCGCCCGGGTGGACCCGGTCCCGGTCGCGGCACCGCAAATGGTGTTGCTGAACCGCGCGCTGGCCGACGAACTCGGCCTGGACCCCGATCGGCTGCGCGAACCGGAAGCCGCGTGGATGCTCTCCGGCAACCAGCGGGAGCCCGCCAGCCAGCCGATCGCGCAGGCCTACGCGGGGCATCAGTTCGGGCACTTCGCGATGCTCGGCGACGGACGGGCCCACCTGCTGGGCGAGCATCGACTGCCGGAGGGGCGGCACGTGGACGTCCAGTTGAAGGGCTCGGGCCCCACGCCCTTCTCCCGCCGCGGCGACGGGCGTGCCGCCCTCGGGCCGATGCTGCGCGAATACCTGATCAGCGAGGCGATGCACGGGCTGGGCATTCCGACCACGCGCAGCCTCGCGGTGGTCGCGACCGGGGAACGGGTGTTCCGGGAACAGGCGCTGCCCGGCGCGGTGCTGAGCCGGATTGCCGCGAGCCACATCCGGGTGGGGACCTTCGAATACGCGGCGGCGCTCGACGCCGGGCTCGACCTCGTGGTGCACGCCCCCGAGGGCGTGGACGACCCGTTGGTCGACACCGAGGCGCAGGACGCCGGCCGGCTGACCCGGACGCTGGCCGACTACACCCTACGCCGGCACTACCCGGAACTCGCGGCAGCGCCGGACCGCTACCTGGCTTTCTTTCACGCGGTGATGGAACGTCAGGCGGCGCTGGTCGCGCAGTGGATGCGCGTGGGCTTCGTGCACGGCGTGATGAACACCGACAACATGACCCTGTCCGGCGAGACCATCGACTACGGCCCCTGCGCGTTCATGGACCAGTACGATCCGGCAACCGTGTTCAGTTCGATCGACCGCCAGGGCCGCTACGCGTTTGCCAACCAGGCGCGCATCGCCCACTGGAACCTTGCCCGGCTGGTCGAGGCCCTGCTGCCGCTGCTGGACCCGGACCGCGAAGCCGCGCTGGCGAAGGCACAGGAGGCGATCCAGCGTTTCCCAACGCTGTTCACCGCGCGCTGGCAGGCGGCGATGCGTGCGAAGCTGGGGCTGGGCAACGAGGAGCCGGACGACGCGGCACTGATCAACGACCTGCTGCAGTGGATGCACCGCCGCGGCGCCGATTACACCAACACCTTCCGGGAACTGTCGAGCCGCCACGCGATGGACAACCCGGCCGCACTGGGCGCGCCCTTCCAGGATGCCGAGTTCAGCGCCTGGCACCGCCGCTGGCGGGAGCGCCTGGACCGCCAGCCCGGCGGGCTCGACGCGGCCGTGCCGCGGATGCGTGCCGCGAATCCGGCGGTGATCCCGCGCAACCACCGCGTCGAGGAGGCGCTGGACGCGGCGGTTCAGCACGGCGATCTGGACCCGGCGATGCGCCTGCTGGAAGTTTTCGGGAACCCCTACGATACGGGTTTGGACGCGTCCGAATACCGGCAACCGCCGGCCCCGGAACAGCGCGTCTACCAGACGTTCTGCGGGACCTGAACCGATTCCGGGCCCGCCGCTGGCGGAAACGCACCCGCTCGCGGTGCGTGGCCATGGCGGAACCTCGCAATCAGGCACGGCACGGCTGCGATCATGGCGGCTGCAAGCC
>PULL01000010.1 GCA_003550945.1 Thioalkalivibrio sp.
AGCGCGGCGCGGGGTTCTCCGGTCAGTGGATGGCGCAGGCAGGCGCTAACGCCTGGGGCGGCGCGAATGTCCAGGCGTTGCGACACCGCGCGCATGCCGTGATCGGTGCTGGTGAGAAACAGCGCACCCGTGCCGTCGAGTTCCCGGAGGATCCGCGCGTAGACCGCGTCGATCTCGGCCAGATGCGCGCGCACCTGCGGGCTGCCGGGGCCGAATTCGTGTCCGAGGTGGTCAAGGTGCGACCAGTACAGATAGGTGTAATGGGGGGCGCCGGCGCGGGCCCTCACATGCGCGCCGAGCAACGCCGGCAGCTCGTCCAGACGCTGATAGCCCTGTACCCGCGCCGAGCCGCTCATCAGGCGGTTGTACGGGGAATGCGCGATCGCGGCGGGTGAGATCACCGTGGCCCGGCGCACCAGCCGTTCGACCAGCAGCGGGGGGCGGATCCGGCTGTACAGCTCCGGTGTGCTCAGCCCGGCGGAATTGCCGCTGCGGTCGGCTTCGCGCGCCGGCAGCACCGTCAGCGTTCGGCCCGGCTGGGGGAGGTAGGTGCGCCAGCCGAGCAGCCCGTGCTGCGCGGGACTGACGCCCGTGAACACGCTGGTGATGGCGCTGGCAGTGGTGCTGGGGAACACGGTTTCGATCTGCTGAAACAGGTCGGCGCGCATTGCCGGGGTATGGCTGAGGTAGTCGAGGGCGAAGCCGTCGATCAGCCAGAAAAGGACGTGTCCGTGCCGGGCCACCGATTCGGGCGGAAGGGCCGGGAGCGGCGGGGCAGGGTTCAGCGGTTCTTCGCAGCCCAGCCCCCGTTCGAGACTGGCCAGCAGGTTGATCAGGCCGTGCGCCGGCAGCGCGCCGGCATTCCAACGGCGCGCCGGGCCTTGGGGCTCGTCTGCTTCGGAGGCTGCTGCCGATATCACGGGCTCAGGGCTTTCCGCCACCATGACAGGGCGGGGACTCGGGAACCCGTCCGGCCCGCTCGAACCACTGCTCGGGGTCCAGGGTGTGCAGCGCCAGCGCGTGAATACCGCCAGCCAGTTCGTCCGCAAGAACCTGGTTCACCATCCGGTGCCGCGCCACCAGTTTCTGGCCGGCAAAGGCCTCGCTGACGAGCGTGACCTTGAAGTGCGACTCGGAGCCCGGAGGCACGTTGTGCATGTGGCTCTCGTTCACCACCTCGAGGTGCACGGGCTGGAAGTGCTGCTCAAGCTTTTCGGTGATGCGCTGCTGTTGGGTCATCGCTGATCGGATCCGGGAGCGAAGTTCGCCCTAAAGGATACCTGCCCCGGCGTTCGAGGCAATTGACCGTTGCGGTTTCGAGGACGTAGACGGGTGTTCACCACGAAGGGCACGAAGACACGAAGAAAATCGTGATTGTGGCGCGCAGCGAAACTCACCGGGAAAGCCTCCTTCTCCCGTATCGCGCCTTTCGACCCAAAAATCCTTCGTGTTTTCGTGTCCTTCGTGGTGAACCCCGCCCTTTGACCTTCGCCCTTCATTCCGGAAGCCCGTAGAAGGCCCTGGCGTTGGCGGTGGTGGACCGGGCGAGGGCGTCGACCGAAACGTCCCGCAGCCGCGCGACGTGCTCGCCGATGTGGGGAAGAAATGCCGGTTCGTTGCGCCGTCCGTGCGGCAGTCCCTTCGGCAGAGTGCGCGGCAGCAGGTACGGGGCGTCGGTTTCCAGCATCAGGCGGTCTTCCGGGATGCGGGGCACCAACGCCTGCAGCTCCTGTCCACGGCGCTCGTCGCAGACCCATCCGGTCACGCCGATGTGGCAGTCCATCTCCAGGTAGCGGTCCAGAGCGTGGGCATCGCTGGTGAAGCAATGCACGACCGCTGCGGGCACGCGGTCGCGATAGCGCTGCAGAATGTCTCCGAAATCGTGGCTTGCCTCGCGCTCGTGCAGGAACACCGGTTTTCCGAGATCGGCCGCCAGTTCCAGCTGGGCCTCGAACGCGTGTCGCTGAGCGGCCGGCGTGGAGTGGTTCCGGTAGTAGTCCAGGCCCATTTCGCCCATCGCAACCACCAGCGGGTGACTGGCGTCCTCGGCAAAGCGGTAGCCCGTCTGGTCCTGCCATTGGCTTGCGTGATGCGGATGCACGCCCAGCGTTGCGCGCATGCGTTCCGGGTAGGATTCAGCGAGCTGGATGCTGCGCCCGCTCTCCTTCTCGTCCGATCCGGTGACCAGGAGCCAGCGCACGCCGGCGTCGGCGGCCCGCTCGACCACCGCGTCGAGGTCTCGCTTGAAGCTGTCGTGGGTGAGGTTTACGCAGATGTCGGTCCATTCCATGCGCGCTATGCTAACGCGCGGCAAGATCCGGGTGAACGGTCGAGGGCGTCGGGTTTATGCAGGCGTGGGGCGATCCTGGCGGGAAGCCGCCCCCGAAAAGCTGTGGTACCCGCGGTCGCGTGGGAGCATCCCCTGGCCGCGATTGGAGTCCGGCATCGTGGTTGGAGGCCGCTCCCACGCAGGATGAGCGCGGTTTTGGAACCTGGCGCGTGATTTTCTGCCCATGCGGTATGCGAAGAAAAGAGGCAAACAGACGATGAAAGATGCCGCCCCCAGCATGGTCCTGCTGAGCGAATACCGCGCCCCGGCCTGGCGCGTGGAACATCTGGACCTGCGTTTCGATCTCGACCCCAGCCAGACGCGGGTCGAATCCCGCATTCGGGTGCGTCGCGCGGAAGGATCCCAGCCGGGCGTCGCGCTGCGGCTGCATGGCCAGGATCTCGAACTGCTGCGTCTCGAAGTCGACGGCAACGAGCCGCAGCCCAGCGACGTGGTCAACGATGACGACGGGCTGCTGCTGGTGGGGCTGCCCGATACAGCCGAAATCACGCTCGAGACCCGCATCCGGCCGGAGGCGAATACCGCGCTGGAGGGTCTGTACGTGTCCGGCGGCAGCCTGTGCACCCAGTGCGAGGCCGAGGGATTCCGGCGCATCACGTATTTTCCGGACCGCCCGGACGTATTGACGCGCTATCGAGTGAGGCTGGAAGCCGATGCGGCGAGATACCCGGTGCTGCTCGCCAACGGCAACCGGGTGGACGCCGGCCCACTGCCCGGCGGGCGCCACTTCGCGGTCTGGGAAGATCCGTTTCCGAAGCCCAGCTACCTCTTTGCGCTGGTGGCCGGCGATCTCGCCTGCGTGTCCGACCGCTTTACGACCCGTTCCGGGCGGGAGGTGGCGCTGGAGGTTTACGTCGAACACCACAACCGCGAGCGCTGCGACCACGCGCTGGCGTCGCTGAAGCGGGCGATGAGCTACGACGAGGAGGCCTTCGGCCGCGAATACGACCTCGACGTGTACATGATCGTCGCGGTCGATGACTTCAACATGGGCGCGATGGAGAACAAGGGTCTGAACCTGTTCAACGCGAAATACGTGCTCGCAAGCCCCGACACCGCCACCGACGACGACTACGTGCACATCGAGAGCGTGATTGCGCATGAGTACTTCCACAACTGGTCGGGCAACCGGGTGACCTGTCGCGACTGGTTCCAGCTGTCGCTGAAGGAGGGGCTCACGGTTTTCCGCGACCAGGAGTTCACCACCGATTGCACGCTGTTCGGCGTGAAGCGCATCGACGACGTGCAGCGGTTGCGCGCGTTCCAGTTTCCCGAGGATGCCGGCCCGCTGGCACACCCGGTCCGCCCCGACCGCTACGCGGAGATCAACAACTTCTACACGATGACCGTGTATGAAAAGGGCGCCGAGGTGATCCGCATGCTGCGCACCCTGATCGGGCGCGAGGCTTTCCGGCGCGGCCTGGATCTGTACTTCGAGCGCTTCGACGGGCAGGCGGTGACCACGGACGATTTCGTCGACGTGATGGGGGAAGTCTCGGAACGGGATCTCGGGCTGTTCCTGCGCTGGTACACCCAGGCCGGCACGCCGCGGGTGACCGCGCGCACTCGCTTTGATGCGCAGACGGGCGTGTTGCAGGTCGACCTTGTGCAGCACACGTTGCCGACACCCGGCCAGGACGAGAAGCACCCAGTGCACATTCCGGTTCGTCTCGCACTGTTCGGCGGCGACGGGAGGCGGCTGGCGGCCCAAATGGTCGACGCCCCGGAGGCGGCCGAGTGGGTGCTGGATCTCACCGCTGAAAGGCAGTCGTTCCGTCTTCAGGGTCTCCGCGAGGCCCCTGCCGCGGTGTCCTGGCTGCGTGGTTTTTCGGCCCCGGTAGTGCTCGACGCAGGGCAGGGCACCGAAGAACTCGCGCATCTGGTCGCGTTCGACGACGACGCCTTCGCCCGCTGGGATGCAGCGCAGACATTGCTGCGGCGGGCGGTGATCGCGCGCGTCGAAGCGGCGGCCGATGAATCGCTGGAATCGGCGCTGACGACCGCGGTGGCGGCTCTGCTGGAAGATTCACTGGTCGATCCGGTTCTGCTGGCGGCGCTTCTCGAATTGCCCTCGCACCGTGAGTTGATGGAAAGCTTTGCACAGGCCGATCCGGTTTCGGTCGACCAGGCAAGGAGGGCGGTCGAGAAGGCGGTGTTTGCACCGCTGGCTGAACGTCTCGTGGCGCGCACCCCGGACCGCAAGCGCTGGGACGACGGCGCGTTTACCGCGGAGGCAATGGGCCAGAGGCGTCTGCTGAATCGCCTGTTGGCGCTGCGGGTAGCCGTGGGGGCGGAGGACGCGCTGGCAGAGGCGGAAGGGCAGTACCGCGAGGCCCGAAGCCAGACGCTGGCCATGGGCGCGCTCGCTGCGGTCAACGAAAGCACGGATCCGGTTCGCGGCGAGTTGTTGGCGGATTTCGAGCGGCGCTATCGCAACGATCCCCTGGTACTGGACAAGTGGTTCGCGCTGGAAGCCGGCAGCCAGGTCGGCGATGGGTTTGCCAGGTTGCAGCGTCTGCTCGAGCACCCCGGATTCCGCTGGTCCAACCCGAACCGGGTGCGCGCGGTATTGGGGCCGTTCATGGCGCAGAATCACCGGCACTTTCACCAGGCGGATGGCGCCGGTTACCAGCGCATCGCCGGCTACGTGGAGCACCTCGACACCCTGAACCCGCAGACGGCCGCGCGCCTCGCGCAGCCGCTGACCCGCTGGCGACGCCTGGATCCGGCACGATCCGCGCAAATGCATGCGGCCCTCGAACAACTCGCTGCCAAGGATTTGTCGCGCGACCTGGACGATGTCGTCGCGCGTGCGCTCGCGCGTTGATTAGGAACGTCTCGCATTTCTCCCCTCTCCCGCCCCCCTCGGGCGCGAGAGGGAGATTTTGCTCGGTGGGGGTGACGGGACGCGATGAACGTCAGCGCAGCAGCATGTACAGGCCGGCGAGCATCAACACGCCGGCGAAAGCGCGGCGCAGCATCAGCACCGGCAGGTGGTGGGTGAGCCACACCCCGGCACGCACGCTGACGGCGGCGCCCAACGCGATCCCGGCGATTGCGGGCAGGTAAAGATGGCCCACGCTCCACTCCGGCGTGTCCAGTTGGGGCTGCAGCAAAGCCGGCAACGCGTACACGAGGCTGCCCGCGATCGCGATCGGGATGCCCAGCGCCGCTGCAGAGCCGATTGCGCGGCGGATTTCCCGGCCCTGGCTCAACAGGAAGGGTGTCGTGAGCGTGCCGCCCGCGATGCCGATCAGGGCCGAAATGCCGCCGATCCCGGTGCCGGCCAGGAACCAGACCGTGCGCCCCGCCTCCGGCCGGGTGGGTGGACGGACGCTGAGCAGCAGCCACAGCGCGATCGCGATCTCGAACACGCCGAAGATCCGCGATAGCGCGCGTCCGTCCATCTGGATGGCCAGCCACGCGCCGAGTGCGGCCCCAATCAGGATCGGCGGTAGCAGACGGCGCACCGAAGGCCCGTGCACGCCCCCGCGCAGGTAGTGGCCGCGGGCGGAGAGCATCGCGGTGGGGATGATTGCCCCGAGCGAGGTACCGATCGCGGCCTGCACCAGGTACTGGTTGTCGAAGCCCATCAGCGTGAACAGCCAGACCAGCACCGGCACCAGCACCAGCCCGCCGCCGATGCCGAACATGCCGGCGGGGATGCCTGTGATCAGCCCCAGCAGCACGAAGATCACCAGCAACCCCAGCGGGCCGCTGTCGATCAGCAGCGCATTCATGTGGCGTCAGGCTCCGACGCCCCTCTCCCCAGCCCTCCCCCGCGAGCGGGGGAGGGAGCTTTCTCTCCTGCCCACTGGGGAGTGAGTTGCTGGCGGAGTTTCACCTCACAGGCTTTTCAGCACTTCGCGGGCCGCGGCAACGGTCTGGTCGATGTCGGCATCGCTGTGGGCGCTGGAGATGAAGCCGGCTTCGAAGGCGCTGGGGGCGAGGTATACCCCTGCGCCCAGCATGCCGTGGAAGAAGCGCTTGAACGCCGCCAGGTCGCACTGGGTGGCCTGGGCGTAGTCGGTCACGGTCTGGTCGGTGAAGAACAGGCCGAACATGCCCGGCACCTGGTTTGCGGTCATCGGCACGCCGGCATCACGGGCGGCGTCGAGCATGCCGGCCACCAGTTGTTGCGTCTTCGTCTCCAGTGTCTCGTGGAAGCCGGGTCGGCTCAGGATCTCGAGCGTTTTCAGACCGGCGGTCATCGCGATCGGGTTGCCCGAGAGCGTTCCCGCCTGGTAGACCGGCCCGACGGGGGCCAGGTGCTCCATGATTTCGCGCCGGCCGCCGAAGGCGCCGACCGGCATTCCGCCGCCGATGATCTTGCCCAGCGTGGTCATGTCGGGTGCGACGCCGTACAGCGCCTGCGCGCAGCCCGGCGCCACGCGGAAACCGGTCATCACCTCGTCGAAGATCAGCACGCAGCCGGCTTCGTCGCAGACCTCGCGCAAGGTCTCGAGGAATCCGGGCTGCGGCGGGATGCAGTTCATGTTGCCGGCGATGGGTTCGACGATCACGCAGGCGGTCTCGGACCCATGCTCGGCGAACCAGGCGCGCACGCCTTCCGAGTCGTTGTAGTTCAGGGTGGTGGTCAGTTCCGCGAGCGCCGCCGGAACGCCCGGGGAACTCGGCTGGCCGAGCGTCAGCGCGCCGGACCCGGCCTTTACCAGCAGCGCGTCGCCGTGGCCGTGGTAGTTGCCCTCGAACTTCACGATGCGGTCGCGGCCCGTGTAGCCACGCGCCAGCCGGATCGCGCTCATCGTCGCCTCGGTGCCGGAGCTGGTCATGCGCACCATGTCCATCGACGGCACCAGTTCGCAGACCTTCTCGGCCATCGCAACCTCGAGGCTCGTGGGGCAGCCGAAGGACAGGCCGCTTAGGCAGGCCTCCCGTACCGCCTCGATCACTTCCGGGTGTGCGTGGCCCGCAACCATCGGACCCCAGGAACCGATGTAGTCGATGTAGCGCTTGCCGTCCGCGTCGAACATGTACGCGCCCTCGGCGCGTTCCATGAATACGGGCGTGCCGCCGACGCCCTTGAAGGCGCGTACGGGCGAGTTCACGCCACCCGGGATGTGGACCTGTGCGGCGGCGAAGAGGCGTTCGGATTCCTGCATGGCGTTGTCCCGTCTGGAGATGTGATGAATTTCCGGCAAAGGCGGGAGTGTAGTCTGCCTTCGCGGCCGATTCACCCGCGGCAGGGCTACTCTTCGGCGAACAGTGACTGCAGACTGCGGGCGGCGGCCTCGGGGTCGGGGGCCTCGCTGAGGCCCTGGATCACCGCGATCATGTCGGCTCCGGCGGCGATGACTGGTGCGGCGTTTTCCGGGGTGATGCCGCCGATCGCGCAGATCGGGATGTCCAGTTCCCGGCGGGCGCGGCGCAACAGGTCGAAGTCCGCGCGACGGGCCTGCGGTTTGGTGGGCGACGGATAGACGGAGCCGAAGGCGGCGTAGTCGGCGCCGGCATCCGCCGCCGCTCGGGCGCGATCCAGGTCGTTGTAGCAGGAGGCGCCGATCAGGTATCCCTCTCCCAGACGGGCCCGGGCGCCCTCGATCCCACTATCGTCCTCGCCAAGGTGCACGCCGTCGGCGCCGACCGCCGCGCAGAGTTCCACGTCGTCGTTGACCAGGAACAGAGCCCCGGCTTCGCGGCACATCGCGAGAAGGAGCCGCGCTTCGCGCAACCGGTCTTCCTTCAGGTCCGACTTGTCGCGGTACTGCACGAGGCGGGCACCGCCGCGCAGGGCCGCGGCGACCAATGCGGTTCGGCCGCCGGCGGCCTCTGGGGTCACGAAGTACAGGCCACGCAGGCGCGGATTCAACGGCGCGGCTCCGTCACTGTGGGCAGAGACGGTTCGGCACGTGCTGGCCTTTCCCCGGTGCGTAGCCGGTGGCGATGGCGTTGGTCATGAAGCCCTGGGCCTCGATCACCGCTGGTTCCAGGTCGCGGCCGCGTGCGAGGAAGGCGGCGATGGCCGCGGCCAGTGTGCAGCCCGAGCCATGGAAGCTGAACGGCAGCCGCGGCAGTTCGAAGCGCCGCAGGTGGCCGTCTTCGCGGTACAGCTCGTTGACGATCGGGGGCAGCGGGTCCTGGCGGGCCTCGGCCTCGGTCAGCGCGTGCCCCCCGGTGATCAGCACGTTGCGCGCTCCGAGTTCGCGCAGGGTTTCGCCCCAGCGCGCGGGTTCCTCGTGCCGGCTCAGGCGCGCGGCCTCGGGCGTGTTGGGTGTAATGACCGTGGCCAGCGGCAGCAGTCGCGTGCGGGTCAGGTCGACCACCGCCTCGGTGGCCAGGGCCCCGCCGCCACCGGCGACCATCACCGGGTCGAGCACCACCGGGATGTGCGGGTGTGCCGCGAGGATGTCGGCGACTGCCGCGACGTTCTCGGCCGAGCCCAGCATCCCGATCTTGATCGCGGACACCGGCAGGTCCGCAAGCGTGACTTCGATCTGCTGCGCGATGCGCCGGGCGGGCAGCACGTCGAAGTCGATCACATTCCGGGTGTCCTGCACGGTGATTGCGGTGACCGCGGTCGCGCCGTGTACCCCGAGCCGGGTGAAGGTGGTCAGGTCGGCCTGCAGGCCGGCTCCGCCGCCAGGGTCCGAGCCGGCAATGGTCAAGCAGATGGGTCGGGGAGCGGTCATATCGGTAGGCTCTGATCTGGTTATCCTGAAAACATAGCCACGGAACTACACGGAAATCACGGAAAACGCAAAATAATTCAATTCTCTTTCCGTGTCTGTCCGTGTGTTCCGTGGCTCG
>PULL01000006.1 GCA_003550945.1 Thioalkalivibrio sp.
CATCGACGAGATCCACCGGTTCAACAAGGCCCAGCAGGATGCCCTGCTGCCGCACATCGAGGACGGTACCCTGCGCTTCATCGGCGCGACCACGGAGAACCCGTCCTTCGCGCTGAACAATGCGCTGCTCTCGCGGCTTCGGGTCTATCGCCTGCAGCCGGTCACGCCCGATGCGATTGTCGAACTGCTCCGCCAGGCCCTCGTCGATTCCGAACGGGGACTGGGAGACCGCGGCCTGCGGCTGGACCCGGAATGGGTGGAACGTCTCGCAAACGCCGCGGACGGTGATGCGCGCCGGGCGTTGAACTGGCTGGAGACGGCGGCGGACCTGGCGGTCGACGGCGAGATCACGCCCGATGCGTTGCGCGCGGTGATGGGATCGCAGGCACTGCAGTTCGACCGACAGGGAGACGCGTTCTACGACCAGATCTCGGCGCTGCACAAATCGGTGCGCGGTTCCGATCCGGATGCCGCTGTGTACTGGCTGGTGCGGATGCTGGACGCGGGCTGCGATCCCGACTACCTCGGACGCCGGCTGCTGCGCATGGCCTACGAGGACATCGGGCTGGCTGCGGTGGGTCTCGCGGCGCGGGTGTCGGCGGCCTGGGAGACGGTCGAGCGCCTGGGGCGGCCGGAAGGCGATCTCGCGCTGGTGCAGGCCGCAATCGAGCTGGCCGCGGCGCCCAAGAGCAACTCCGCCTATGTTGCTCTTGGGGAAGCCCGCACCGCCATCGCCGACAGCGGCAGTCTCCCGGTGCCGCTGCACCTGCGCAATGCCCCGACAGCGCTGATGCGCGCCGAGGGTTTCGGCGCCGGGTACCGTTATGATCACGACGAGCCCGACGGCTTTGCGCGCGGGCAGACCTACCTCCCCGAGAAGCTGTTGGGCCGGCATTTCTACCGGCCGGGAGTGGAGGGCACCGAGCGGGTGCTGGCCGACCGTCTCGCGGCACTGCGCCGGGGACCGAGGCCCAAGGGCGAGGGACAGGGAGAGGATTCTTGAAGCCCTGGATCTGGGTGGTGGCACTGCTGCTCGCCGCCGCGGTGCTGATCCACCTGATTGCGAAAATCCCGATCGAGGACATCGACTTCGTCGCACTGGAGGCACGCTTCCAGGGCTTCGGTCTGTGGGCCTACCTTGCGTTCGTGGCGGCCTTCGTGGCGTTCGCGTTGATTCCGCTACCCATGACGGTTTGGGTGCTGCTCGGGGGCAGCCTGTTCGGGCCCTGGCTGGGCACGGCGCTGAGCCTGCTCAGCTCGACCACTGCGGCGGTGCTGGCCTTCCTGATCGGACGTTACCTCGCGCGCGATTATGTCCGAGGCCATGCCGGACCACGGGTCCGGCGCGTGATGCGCGGGGTCGAGGCCGAGGGCTGGCGCTTCGTTGCCATGACGCGCCTGATCCCGGTGTTTCCGTTTGCGCCAACCAACTACGCGCTGGGGCTCACTGGCATCCGTCTGCGCACCTACGCCTGGACCACCGGGATCGCGCTGATTCCAAACCTCGCCGCCTACACTTGGCTTGGGCACGCGACGCGGCAGGCGATCACCGGCGCGGAGAACCTGATCCAGTTCCTGCTGATCGGCCTCGCGCTGCTGGCGCTGCTGCTGTTCCTGCCGGGATTCATCCGTCGGTTGCGCAACCACGAGTCCTGAGGGTCGCTCGCGCGCGACGGATCCCGCGACGCGGTATCAGATCAAGGGCCCATCCCACAGAGGGATGGCCGGGTGCGGCGGAGCCGACCCTCGGCGAACGGTCGGGGACCAGCCATCTCGCCGATCTCGGGTCCGGCCGGGACACCATCGGCCATGGGCAGGCCTCGTCCCAGCCCGGGTCAGGGCTCGGCGACGGCCCCAACCCCCGCGAGCGCCGCGCTGCGGCTGCGTTCGTACTCCAGTGCGGCCCCGGCGACGGCTCCGCTCGAGCCGGTTTCGAGCCAGCCCCGGATCCGCCCGGCGTCGCCCAGCGGCGTTCGGCTGCCGAACGAGTCCAGCAGGACCATCACCGTTGGTTCGCCACCGACGTCGGCGACCATCACCAGGCAGCGACCGGCTTCGGTGAGGTACCCGGTCTTGCTCAGGCTCACGTTCCAGCGCGAGGAATGAACCAGCGCGTTCGTGTTGCCGAAATCGAGGCTGTAGCGGGGGCTGCGAAAGTGCACGCGCTGGTTTGAGCCCGTGGACATCTCGCGGATGTCGGGGTACGCGTAGGCGGCACGGACCATTTTCAGCAGGTCGGTGGCGCTCGCGTGGTTCTCCGGCCAGAGCCCCGAGGGGTCCACGAACCGGGTCTGCGTCATGCCGAGTTCGCGCGCCTTCTCGTTCATTGCCGCGATGAACGCGTCCCTGCCGCCGGGATGATGCCGCGCGAGCACGTAGGCCGCGAGGTTTTCCGAGGACATCAGCGTAATCCGCAGCAGATCGCCGCGCTGAGCCTCGGAGCCGGGGCGAATCCGGGAAAAGGCGTTCTTCGGGGGGTCGTCCTCGCGTTCGACGATCGGCAGCCACTCGTCCAGCGGCAGCCCCGAGTCGAGCACCACCATCGCGGTCATCAGCTTGGTGATCGACGCAATCGGCGCCGGCCGGTCCGCGAACTTGGTGTAAACCGGAGTGCCGGGATTCAGCGGTGCCACCAATGCGTGCACCGAGGCGAGCTGCAGCCGTGCCGGGTCCGGCTGCAGGGTCGCGCCGCTCGCGGCCGCGAGGGTGCCATGCAGGCTCAACGGAAGGCAGGCTGTGAACAGGGCGGTAAGGAGGATTTTCTTCATGGCCGGGAAACGCTCTCGCCGGTAGGGTGTGGGGTGCGGGCCGGTGCATCCGCGCGGCGCCAAGCATAACCAAACTCGATCCCGTCTGGCACACCCGTGAAGGACCCGCAGGATCCAATGGCTGCGCGGTAGTTCTGATCGTGAGATATTGCGCCCGTATCGAAGCGAGGCGCCAAGGTGATGGATAACGGCCCGAAAACGCCGAAGCCCCCCAAGGCTGCGAAGGCGACGGCAAGCGCCATCATTGTGTGGGGACTGGTGGCGGTGATCGGCCTGCTGGCTTTTGTCGTGGCCTGGCAGTTCGTCGAGCCTGCGCCCCCGAAACACGTGCGCCTGGCGACCGGAACCCCGGGCGGGGCCTATGAACTCACCGGCGAGCTTTACGCCCAGTGGTTTGCGGAAAAGGGGATTGAACTCGAGACCGTGAGCACGGCCGGGTCTCTGGAAAACTGGGACCTGCTGCTATCGGGAGCGGTGGACGCAGCGCTTGTGCAGGCGGGCACCGCGCCTGCCACTGCGGAACGCGAGCTCGAAGCGATCGTCAGCGTCGCTTTCGAGCCGCTGTTCCTGTTCCATCGCCGTGAGCTGGATATGGAGGAGCCGATCCGGACGGGTCGTCTCGAACATCTTGCGGAGGGCCGGTTTGCCATTGGCGCCGAGGGCAGCGGGACGCAGCACCTGATGCGGGTGCTGCTGACCGAAACCGGTTTCGAGGAGCAGCTCGACGAGATCGGCACGACGTTGTTGTCCCTTGGCGGTGCGCAGGCGGTCGAGGCGCTGCTGGCTGGTTCGATCGATGCCGCGGCCTTCGTGATGGCGCCGCAGGCGCCGCTGGTACAGAGGCTGCTGGCCACCGAGGGGGTGCACGTGCTCGACCTGGCGCAGGCACCGGGATTGGCGCAACGCCTGCCGTATCTGTCTGCGGTCACGCTCTATGCGGGCGTGGTGGACCCGCGCCGCAACCTCCCGCCCGAGGACGTGCGCATGGTCGCAACGGCAACGTACCTCGTGGTGCGCAAGGACACCCATCGCAGTGTGGTTCAGTTGCTGATCGAGGCCGCGCAGCGCAGTTCGGTTCCCCATCTGGTGGGTACGGCAACCGAGTTCCCGTCCCTCGCCTACACGGATATTCCCATCGCGGATGACGCTCGATATTTCTTCGAGAGGGGACCGAACATTCTGCATCGCCACCTGCCTTTCTGGCTGGCTTCTCTGGTGGATCGGTTGGCGATCCTGATCATTCCGCTGCTGACCGTGATCATTCCCCTGTTTCGCCTCGCCCCCGCGGCACTGCAGTGGAGCGTGCGACGCCGCATCTTCCGTTGGTACCGGCAAATCCGGCTGATCGACGAGGAACTGGCGGGCGGCAACGTGCCACGGTCGCGCCTCCAGAGCGATCTCGCGCTGCTGGAGCGCCTGGATCAGGATGTGTCGGCGACCGAGGTTCCGCTGTCGTACATGGAAGAGTTCTACAATCTGCGCCTGCACATCGCCTACATGCAGCAGCGCGTTCGGGATGCGCTGGCGCTGGATCGACCCGACCCGGGCAAAGAGCGATAGGGTGGTGCATTCGCTGCGGACCCGGCCCCCGGTCGCGGCGGTCTATGATGGGCACACTCCGTTTCGCCCATCGTGCAGCCCATGTGCGTTGGACCAAGGGCAACGGAAACGAGGGAGAATCCGATGAACCGAAGCGATGCGATTTCGTGGCGGGAACTGCGCGGCCTGGTGCTCTGGCTGGTTCTGGTGCTGGTGGTCGCCATCATCGGTGGACTGGTCACGCGGGGCTCGGTGAACGGCTGGTACCCGCAACTGGTGCAACCGGATTTCGCGCCGCCGAACGCCGTGTTCGGCCCCGTATGGACGGTGCTCTACGTGATGATGGCCTACGCGGCCTGGCGCATCTGGCGCGTGCACGGCTTCGGCGGCGCACCCTGGGCGCTGGGCCTGTTTATGGTGCAGATCACGCTGAATCTGTTGTGGTCGATCCTGTTCTTCGGTTTCCAACAGATCGGGCTCGCGCTGTTCGAGATCGTGGTGTTGTGGTTTGCGATCCTTGCCACGCTGCTGTTGTTCTGGCGCCTCGACCGGATCGCCGGGGCATTGCTGCTGCCTTACCTGGCCTGGGTCGGTTTCGCGGCGTTCCTGAACCACGCATTCTGGGTTTTGAATTGACGCAGCTGCCGAAGCGCCGTGCCGGGCCCCGAAGCGGGGGGACGCAGTCCGGGCACGCTCAAGCCGTCCCTGGGCGCTCGACGGCGGCCATCCATGGCCGCCGACGGCCCGGACTGCGTCCCCCCACTCCGGGGCCTTCAAGCGTTGGGGGGAATCCTTGAACGCACCCACACTCGGGCTCGCCGCCTACGCGCGGATCACCGCGAACTACTGGGCGTTCACGATCACCGACGGCGCGATCCGGATGCTGGTGGTGCTGTACTTCCACCAGCTCGGCTACAGCCCTCTGGAAATCGCGCTGCTGTTTCTGTTCTACGAGTTCTTCGGCATCGTGACGAACCTCGCCGGCGGCTGGCTGGCGGCGCGGCTGGGGCTGAACACGACGCTGATCTCGGGAACGCTGCTGCAGATCGCCGCGCTGCTGATGCTCACGGTTCCGGAGGCCTGGCTTTCGGTGGCCTACGTGATGTTTGCCCAGGCGCTCTCGGGTATCGCGAAAGACCTGAACAAGATGAGCGCGAAATCCGGCGTGAAACTGGTCGCCGGGGATGTGCAGGGCCGGCTGTTCCGTTGGGTTGCCTGGCTCACAGGGTCGAAGAACGCATTGAAGGGACTGGGGTTCTTCGTCGGTGCGGCATTGCTGTACACGGTGGGCTTCCGCGGCGCGCTGGTTGCGCTGGCTGCGTTGCTGGTGCTGAGCCTGACGCTGGCTGCGCTCCGGTTGCCGCGCGGCCTTGGCCGGGTTGCGGGCAAGCCGAAGTTCACGCAGATGTTCTCGAACAGTCCGGCGATCAACGTGCTGTCCGCGGCGCGGTTCTTCCTGTTCGGGGCTCGGGACGTTTGGTTCGTGGTCGCACTGCCGGTGTTCCTGACCGCAACACTGGGCTGGAACCACCTGCAGGTGGGCGGCTTTCTTGCGCTGTGGATCATCGGTTACGGGGTCGTTCAGGCAGCCGTGCCGACGCTGATCGCGCGACATGGACTGGATCCGACCGGGTTGACCGCAAGGTTCTGGGCGCTGTTGCTGATGCTGATCCCGGTGGGGATTGTGATCGGACTGGAAGCGGAACTGAATCCGGGGGCGGTGCTGATCGTGGGTCTGGGCGTCTTCGGGATCGTGTTCGCGATCAACTCGGCGGTGCACTCCTTCCTGATCCTGGACTACGCGGAGGCCGACCGCGTTGCGATGAAGGTCGGCTTCTACTACATGGCCAACGCCGGAGGGAGGCTGGTCGGCACGGTACTGTCCGGCTGGATTTTCATGACCCACGGCCTGATCGGCTGCCTGCTGACGTCGACGGGGTTTGTGTTCGCTGCGTGGATGCTCTCGTCGTTGCTGCCGCGTGAGACGGGAGCTCGGCCCATACGCTGAGCCCGCATCAACGGCCCTGCTGCTCCGGGTATCAAGGCAGGAAGCTCCCTGCCCCACGTGTGCGGGAGGGTTGGGGAGGGGGCGCGGCGCAGGGCGGGCCCTCACCCCCGGCCCATCTCCCGCGCGCGGGAGAGGGGAGTACTCCTGGGGGAGGGGGCGGCCGTCAGAGTTCCCTCGAGGCCTGCACGATGCCCTCGTCGTCGAGGTTCGGGCGCACCTTGAATCCGAGCCGGCGCATCAGGCCCAGCATGTGGGTGTTGCCCGCGATGATCTCGCCTTCCATCAGGGTGATCCCGCGAGACTTCGCGACCCGCATCAGCGAGTGCATCAGATGGGTGCCGATGCCGCGGCCCTGCCACTCGTCCGCGACCACGACCGCGAATTCGCAGCTGCGTCGGTCCGGGTTCGCGGTGTAGCGGGCGACCGCGACCTGTTTTTCGACCCCGGGCTCGGGCTCCACCACTGCGATCAAAGCCATCTCGCGGTCGTAATCGATCTGCGTGAACCGTACCAGCATTTCCGGGGTGAGTTCGTGCACCGCCTGCATGAAGCGGAAATAACGGGACTCGTCGGAAAGGCTGCGCACGAAAGCCTGTTCGATCTGGGCGTCTTCGGGGCGGATCGGCCGGATGCTCAGTGTGTGGCCGTCCGCCATCGGCCACTCCTCGACCAGGTGGCTGGGGTAGGGGTGGATCGCCATGTGCCCGTAGCGGTCGGCCGCGCTGGGCGGGTGGTCGACCACGATCCGGGCATCCACCGCGGCCAACCCGTATTCGTCGACGATCAGCGGGTTGATGTCGAGTTCCGCAACCTCCGGAAGTTCGCAGACCATTTCCGAGATGCGCAGCAGCACCTGCTCCAGCGCCACCGTGTCCACCGGCGGCATGTGCCGGAAGCGCTGCAGCAGTCGCGCCACGCGGGTGCGGCCGATGAGCCCGCGGATGATGTTCTCGTTCAAAGGCGGTAGTGCGACCGCACGGTCCTGCAGCACTTCCACCGAGGTCCCGCCGGACCCGAAGCTGATCACGGGGCCGAACACCGGGTCGCGCAACACGCCGACCATCAGTTCCCGGCCGTAGTGGCTGCGGTACATCCGTTCCAGCGTCACGCCTTCCAGCCGCGCTTCGGGCCGGGCTTCGGCCGCTTCCTGCATCATCGCCTGGAAGCTCTTGCGCACCGACTCGGCCGTGGTGATGTTCAGGCGCACGCCTCCGACATCCGACTTGTGGGTGATGTCCGGCGACGCGATCTTCATCGCCAGGGGGTATCCCAGCGTGCTCGCGGCGACCAGTGCTTCGCTCGCGGTATGGGCCTGCACGGTCTGCGTGACCGGGATCCGGAAAGCCGCGAGCACAGCCTTCGACTCCATCGTTCCGAGGCTGCGCCGGCCCTCGCTCAGCGCCCCTTCGATGATCATGCGTGCACCATCGATGTCTGCCGGGCTCCGGTCGCTCAGCGGCCCGGGAACCTGCAGCAGCAGGCGCTGGTTGCGCTGGTGTGCGGTCAGGTACGCGAAGGCCTCGACCGAGGCTTCGGGCGTGATGAAGTTGGGTAGGCGCTGCTTGCAGAACAGGTCCCGGGCCTTTTCCACCTGTTTTCCGCCCATCCAGCAGGCGAGCACCGGTTTGCCCTGCGCACTGCCGCGCGCGCAGCGGACCACGGCCTCGGCCGAAGCATCCGAGTCGGTCATTGCCTGCGGTGTGAGCATCGCCAGCACGCCGTCCACTCCGGGGTCGGAGAGACAGGCTTCTAGCGCGGCCTGGTAGCGGTTGGCATCGGCATCGCCGAGAATGTCGACCGGGTTCGAATGCGACCAGTGAGGGGGCAGCGCCTCATCGAGGCGCTTGACGGTCTGCGCGTGCAGTTCCGCGATGCCCAGATCGAGTTCCACCGCACGGTCGGTGGCCATCACGCCCGGTCCGCCCGCATTGGTCACGATTGCGATGCGGTTGCCCCTTGCGCGCGCGCCACTGGACAGGATCGCCGCCGCTGAAAACATCTGCTGCACGGTCTGCGCGCGCACGGCGCCCGCCCGCTCCAGCGCGGCATCGAACACGTCATCGGCACCGACCAGGGCGCCCGTGTGGGACATTGCCGCCCGCGAGCCTTCGGCGTGGCGCCCCGACTTGATCACGATCACCGGTTTCATGCGTGCCGCGGTACGCAGACCGCTGATGAATCCGCGCGCGTCCCGGATACCCTCAACGTAGAGGAGGATGCTGCGTGTTTCGGGATCCAGCGCCAGGAAATCCAGCAAATCGCCGAAGTCCACGTCCATCGCGTCGCCCAGCGACGCGACCAGCGAGAACCCGATGCGCTGGTCCTCGGCCCAGTCGAGGATCGCGGAACAGATCGCGCCCGATTGCGAGACCAGCGCGAGGGGTCCGGGAATCGCGCTGTTGCGGCTGAAGGTTGCGTTGATCTTGCGACTGGGCCGCATCACGCCGAGACAGTTGGGCCCAATGATGCGCAGCCCGGTCTCCCGTGCGGCTTCGCGTGCCCGGTCCTGGAGGCGTGCGCCGTCGGGGCCTTCCTCGGCGAATCCCGCCGACATCACGATCGCACCCAGCACCTCGGCGGCGCCGCATTCCTGAATGATGCCGGGCACGCTCTCCGCGGGCGTCGCGATTACCGCGAGGTCGATGTTGCGGCCGATCGCGCCGATGTCCGGATAGCTCTTGCGTCCGTGCACCTTCTTGTATTTCGGGTTCACCGCGAACA
>PULL01000269.1 GCA_003550945.1 Thioalkalivibrio sp.
AGACGTGACGGATCGTGCGCTTCGACATCTGGCACAGGATCCAGCGTGCCGAAACCGTTTCAGTTTTACCTGTCGCAGCAGGCGGTTCGCGGTGGTCTCTTCAGGTGTTTTCGGCAGACCGCTCCGGGAGTGAAGGTCTCCATTGGTTTTTTTCTCGGTTCGCGGGTTTTCAGCGCCGGTTCGCGGGACGCTGTGGGCCAAGGATCGATGCGTCGTTCCGGCGCTGGCAGTCGCCAGCGGTTGACGGGTGCAAGCGCGGGGCGGGACACTTCCCCCAAGACGCTTGGGTTGCTGCGTCGCGAAAACCCGAGATCTGGCGTCAGACGTGCGCGACCCGGTGTCTGCAGAGCCTGAGCACTGGTGAAGAACAACAAACCCTATCTGGAGAAGACGACATGTCGGTCGGGGAGATCTGCAACAGAGAAGTGGTGGTGATCGATCGCAAGGCCTCGGTCTACGAGGCCGCCCGCATGATGCGGAATCAGCATGTGGGTAGCCTCGTGGTGGTGGACGAGGATTCGAACACGCCGTTGAAGCCGGTGGGGATCGTCACCGATCGGGATCTGGTCGTCGAAATCATGGCGAAGGATGTGCCGGAAGAAGTCCTGACCGCGGGTGACATCATCGCGCCCGAGCTCCTGACCGCGCGCGAGGCGGACGGGGTCTGGGAGACCATCATGCGCATGCGCGCGATGGGCGTGCGGCGTCTTCCGGTGGTCAACCCCGGCGGGAATCTCTGCGGCATGCTCACGATGGACGATCTCCTGAAGTTCATCGCGGACGAACTCAGTGACATCGTCAGGCTGGTTCGGCGGGAGCAGAACCGTGAGAAGGAGACCCGCCCTCCTGCCTGACCGGATTCCGGTCACGGGGCGCCACGCGCGGGCCGGTGGCGGACGTCGCCGTCGCCCGCCAGCGGAGGCGCGAAGGCGGCCGGCGTGGCAAGGGGGGGCACTCGCCTCAGCGGTAACCGTCGAGGCGGTCGAGCATCCGTTGGCGATACTCGTCTCTGAGCGACGGCGACGTCGGGTGCCTTTCGTGCATCGGCGGCCAGCGGAAGCGCGCTGCCTCGTCCCGGTCGCGGAATCCTGGGCCAGCCCCTTCGAATCCGTACCCGTAGTCATCGACAGGAGGGATGGGCCCCGGAGTGCGCTGTACCGTGATGTCGGTGCCGTGGGCGTCGCGGGTGATCACCGCATGCCCGTCGGGATCGTGCACGATGCGGGACCATGCGGCCGGCGGGGTCTGCGACGTCATCGTGGACGCCGAGGGTTCGGGTGGCCCGGACACCTGGGCGAGTGCGCATCCAGTGGCCCCTTGGGCGAGGCCCAGCAGGAGCAGAACGAGGCCAGCCGCCGCACCGGCTCGTGCGGGTTTGTGCAGACCGCCTCGGGAGAGTTGGCGACCGCTTGTGTCGATTGCCCGGGGATTCATCGCGGACCCGCCGCGGCATGACTGGGTCGCCCGTGGCCCGGCGCTCCCTGACCTTGCGGTCTTCCCCGGGCGCCGCGTTCCGGCTGGACGCAGGCACGCTGATTCGTCTGGTTGATGTTCACCCGGCCTTCCTGATAGGTCGAGTTCGTGTTCGTGTCCCCGCATTGACTGGTGCGGTTGATGTTCACCTGGCCCACCTGGACGGTGGCGTTGCTGTTCGACTGGGCCGCCGCCACCTGCACGGAACCGGCGAGGAGCATGCCAAGGCATATCATCGTAGTGATGGATGCACGAGTCTTCATGTCAGTCTCCTTGGATGGGGTGAATCCGGACGCTGTGAAGATGGTGCGGCCCCGCAGCCAACGGGATTCGAGCAGCTGCGGGGCCGACGGCTTCAAGGCTGGATTGATCTGCGATAGGAAGGGCTTTGGTATTGCCTGACCTTGTTGCTGTTTGCCGTTCCGCGCTGCAAGGTCTCCGCGTGATTGTATTGTCCGGCCTGAACCGTGCGGCTGAAATTCATGTCGCAACTTTGCCGCAGGCTGGAGTGGTTTCTCGCATCGTTCTGGATGCTCACCTGAAAACACGGGCCGTGTGTCCGTTCGCCGGGTACGGTCGCAAGTGCGGCCGGTGCGGCCAGCAACAGCGACAGACCCAATGCCGGAATCGGATTCTTCATCATGGGGTGTCTCCTTGGGTACTGTGGATCACGGCGCCCGGATTCCGGGCGCCGTCCCGGCCTTAGTTGCGTCCGCGGCCGCGGGTGAGTTCGGTCCGATTGGTGAAGCCGAACTGGTGCGTCTCGTTGTAGTTGTAGCGACCGAACTGGCCGGACTGGTTCCAGTTGTGATCTCCCCGCTGGCGGGTACGGTTCGCGTTGTCGCGCCCCTCCTGGTAGGTCGCGTTATCGTTCAGCGAGCCGATCTGGCGAGTGTCATTGGTGTTGACCCAGCCCTCCTGGATGGTGGTGTTGACGTTGCTACCCTGTGCGGACACGGGGCCCGCCATGGTCGCGAGAAGGGCGGTCGCGGCGAGGGCGAAGGGGAGGGTCCTGATCATTCGGGTTTTCATCTTGGTGTCCTCTCTTGAGTTTGATTCAGCATGGTTGTTTGGATCGGTATCCAGCGTTCCGGGCCTTTTTTATCAAGGCATGGAGGCGGTACCATCACGGCAGGGTCCAGCGTGTTTTCCTGCCGGACTTCGGGTCTTTCTTCCCGAGGTCGAGCTCAGGATAGAGGAGTACATATGAATCCATTCTGAACGAAAGCGCGGTTTTGCAGATTTGCAAAAGATCGGTTTTTTCGTTCAGGTTTTGTTTATCTCTTCCATGATCAAAGGCCGGCTGCGGCAGCGTGTCGAGGAAGGAAGCGGGGCAGCGCCGGTTCCAGGCACGGACCCCACCGGTATCCGCCGCTGGGGTATGGTGATGTCCCCGGGGGGACCTCGACCGAGGAGAAGGAAATGGACCTGCGTCGCCTGGTGCAACGCCATCCGCTACGCGCGGCAGTGATCTTTCAGGGGGCGCTGATTCCACTGGCCCTGTTGCTCGGTGCGTTGCTCGGAATCCCGTTGCTCGGCCGCTTCGATTGGAGCTTCCAGGCGGTCCTGGGCGGGGTGCTGGTAACGGTTCCGATGCTGGGCTTTCTGGCACTGCTGGCCGGCAGTGGCCTGCGGGCCTATCGCGTGCTGGAGTCCCAGGTTCGCGGGTTTCTGCAGAGCCTGTTCCGGGGGGCGCCGGTGGGGTCGGTCGCGCTGCTGGCTCTGCTGGCGGGATTCGGCGAGGAGATGCTGGTGCGGGGCGTGCTGCAGGGTTGGCTGACCGAGCAAATGCCGGTCGCGTGGGCGATTCTGCTGGCGGCGGTGGTCTTCGGGCTGGCGCACTACCTTTCGGGGTTTTATTTCCTGTTCGCCACCGTGATCGGGATCTACCTCGGTGTGGTCTATCACGTCACCGGGAATCTCCTGGTGGTGAGTCTTGCGCACGCGCTGTACGACTGGGTCGTGATCCGGATCTACCTCCGGTCGCGCTGAGGCGAGCGGTTCACTCGCCGCTGTGCAGCAGCAGGCCGCGCCGCCGGGCGAGACCGAACACGCGCATGAACAAGGCGGCGCCAAGCGCGATGTACAGAACGTTCAGCGCCAGCGCGGCGAGGAAGTGCCCGGTGTGGAAACCCTCGCCCAGCAGTACCGCCCGCATTCCCTCGAAGACGTGGGCCGAGGGCAGGGCCAGCGCCACCGGCTGCAGCCAGCCGGGCAGCACTTCGATGGGATAGTAGATTCCGGAGATGGGGGCCAGCGCGAAGATGGCCACCCAGGCGAGGCTCTGCGCGCCCAATCCGAATCGGAGCACCAATCCGCTGACCATCAGCCCGAGCGCCCAGCCGGTGACCAGCAACTGCACGAAGAACACGATCAGCGGGAGACCCATCGTGAAGATGGAGTAGTGGTAGAGCGGAATCGCGAGCAGGGCCGCGGGCACCACGCCGATCAGCGTGCGCAGGGTGCTGATGCCGAGCAGGGAAACAATCAGCTCCCAGGGTCTCAGCGGGCTCACGAACAGATGTCCGAGGTTGCGGGAATAGAGTTCTTCGTAAAATGGCAGCGTCACGCCAAGCTGGGCGCGGAACAGGACGTCCCAGAGCAGCACCGCGGCGAGCAGCAGCCCGGCGGCCTGCGCCACCCACTCGCTGTGCCCGGTGAAGAACTGGGTGATGAAACCCCATAGGATCATCTGCATGATCGGCCAATAGGCCAGCTCGAGGATCCGTGGCCAGGATCCCCGCAGCAGGTAGATGTGCCGCAACAGCATGGCGTAGATGCGGTTCAGCGAGGCCATGCAGTCCTCCCCGGCAGCGGCGTGAACCGCGCGCTTCGGTTGTCAGACATGGCGGGCAACGTCCAGAAACACTTCCTCGAGGTTGCGCCGGCCGTAACGCGCGGCGAGCCCCGCGGGCGTGCCGTCATCAACGATCCGTCCGGCCCGCATCATCAGCACGCGGTCGCAGAGTCGCTCGACCTCGGGCATGTTGTGCGAGGCGAGCAACATCGTTGCCCCGGTCCGGGCGCGGTAGTCCTCTAACCAGCCCCGGATCCGGTCGCCGGTGTCCGGGTCCAGCGACGCCGTGGGCTCGTCCAGCAGAAGAAGCTCAGGCTCGTTGATCAGTGCCTTGGCCAGTGCGACCCGCGTGCGTTGGCCCGCGGACAGCTCCCGATAGGCCCGGTCGATCAGCGTACCCAGTTCGAGTTCCCCTGCCAGTCGGTCGATCCGGCGAGCGAGGTTCCGTACCCCGTACAGGCGGCCGTACACTGTCAGGTTCTCGCGTACGGTGAGCCGCTGTGGCAGATCGATGTAGGGGGACGCATAGTTCATCCGTTCCAGCACCGCGTACCGGTTGCGCAGCATGTCCGTCCCAAGTACGCGGATACTGCCGGAGGTCGGCGTCATCAGCCCCAGTAGGATCGCCAGCGTAGTCGTCTTGCCGGCGCCGTTCGGGCCCAGCAGCGCGGTGGCCGAGCCAGCCGGGATGCTGAAGTTCACTGCGTCGACCGCAGTCTCTGTGCCGAATTTCTTGGTGAGTCCTGCGACTTCGATCGCCATGCGAAGAACGGAGCCTCCGTGCCAAGGGGGAGAGCGGCGCGGGTACATTCAGCCCGGCCTTCCACGCGCGTTGTGACCCGCAAACGATCCTGTCGTTCCCGCGGGAACGCGATCGGAACGGACCGGTCCATGGATGCGCCCGCGTGTAGGTTCGCCAGTTGACGGCTTGGCGGTCCCCCGTCGGCGTTATTGCAGCGCAGGTCCCGCGCGAAGACTATCATTCCGGATTCAGGAGGCAAGGCATGATGGCATCATCGGGGTTCTGTTTCTGGCATTGGCTTATCGCCGCAATCCTTCTCGCGTTCCTGTCCGGGGCAACGGCGTCCGCACAGAACGACCGCGTGCCGGCAGGCTCGCTGGCGGAGTATTCGGGAAACCTGGAACAGGCGCTGCACGGGCAGGACATTGCCTGGACGGCCGAACGGGACAGCCTGGTTGCGGCCGCACTCAACGACTGGCTCACCTGGATGCGGCCCACGCTGATCGACGCCTACGAGCAGTACATGTACATGCGTCACCTGATGTGGCCGGTCTACGCGGAAGCAGGGCTGCCCGAGGGCCTGCTCTTCGGCATTCTCGCCAAGGAGTCCGGGGGACGTGTCCACTCGGTGTCCCGGATGGGTGCCGCGGGCCCGCTGCAGTTCATGGGTCATACGGCGCTCCGGCTCGGCCTGCGTATCGACGAAGAACGCGACGAGCGCTTCGACCCGCTTGCCGCGACCCGTGCGAACGTTGCCTACCTTCGGGAGCGCTTCATCGAATACGACGGCGATCTCGCGCTGGCTCTGGCCGCCTACAATGCGGGGGAGACGCGCGTGCTACGCCTGGCACGCGGGTTCGAGGATCCCAGCTTCTGGGATCCGGAGCTGTTCCGCCAGTTGCCCCGGGAAACCCAGGAGTACGTCCCCTACGTGTTGTCTGCGGCCCTGCTGTTCCAGGAGCCGGAGAGGTTTGGCGTCGAATTCCCAAGGGTGGATATATGGCCCGCGACGATTGAGCTCGCGGCACCGAAGACGCTGGCCGAGCTGTCGATCTGTCTCGGACAGGGTGGCAGCCGTGCCGGCTGGTTCCGCACGCTGCGCAACCTGAACCCGCATCACGAACACGATGCGCGGCTGCCCAGCGGCTACCCGGTGCAGGTACCGGCCGAACTCGTGGTGCTGTACGAGGAAGACTGTCTGAACGGGTCCCGCACGGAACTCGCGACCCGCCTGCACCAGGCCCGCGACGAGCGGCGGGCGTTGCTCGCGGTACGAACCTACACGGTGCGCAGTGGCGACACGCTCTCGACCATCGTGCATCAGCAGGGTTGCCCAAGCCTCAGGGCGGTGGCCGACGCGAACGGCATCCAGCCCCCCCGTTACCTGATCCGGCCGGGCCAGCAGCTGCAGTTGGTCGGATGCCGGCTGCGGTAGGCGGGTCGGGGACGGAGGAGCGCCGCACCCTTACCCGAATCCTCCCCCACAAATGGGGGAGGACGATTATGGTTGTCCGGGGGTTGGGCGCGTGCCAGGAAGGTTCACGTGAATATCGCGTGTCGAGCCTGATCGCTAGAGGCCCATCAGGCGGTTCAGGGCCTCGAAGGTGTTGCGCACGTCGTTGGCGGAGGTCTCGAGCAGCTTGCGCTCGTCTGCGTCGAGCTCGATTTCGACAATCTCCCGGATTCCGCCCCGGCCAAGCTTCACCGGCACACCGACGAACAGGTTTTCGAGCCCGTACTGGCCGGTGACCCAGGCCGAGCAGGGGAGAATCCGGTTCTGGTCCAGCGCAATGGCCTCGACCATCTGCGCAGTGGCCGCACCCGGTGCATACCAGGCCGACATGCCCATGATCTCCACGAACTCGCCGCCTCCGAATCGCGTGCGGCGGATGATTTCGTCGAGACGATCTTTCGCGATCAGCTGGGTGACCGGAATTCCGGATACTGTCGTGTAGCGGGGCAGTGGCACCATGCTGTCACCGTGACCGCCAAGAATCAGCGCCTGGACATCCTTCGGGGAAATATTGAGCTCCTGGGCGAGAAATGCGCGGTAACGTGCTGTATCCAGGACGCCGGCCATTCCCACAACACGCTCAGGCGGCAGACCGCTTGTGCGGTAGGCAACATAGGTCATCGCGTCCAGTGGGTTGGAAACCACGACGATCACGGTATCAGGCGAGTGGCGCGCGAGCTGCTCCGCAACGCCCTTGACGATACCGGCATTGGTTTCGAGCAGGTCGTCCCGGCTCATGCCGGGGCCGCGCGGAACACCCGCGGTGATCACGCACACGTCGGATCCGGCGGTAGCCTCGTAACCCGTGGTTCCGTGCAGATAGGTGTCAAACAGGTGAAGCGGGGACGTCTGCCACTGGTCCAGCGCGCGCCCCTTTGCGGGTTCGAGGGTGCGCCCGTCACGGGTGACCTGGATATCGACGGCGACCACCTCCTGAGCGAAATCACGCTGCGCAATCGCCAGCGCCACCGCAGACCCGACGTTCCCACCAGCTCCCACGACCGTAATTTTCATCACAACTCCCAGCTTTTTTATCTGCCTGCAGTCTAACGCCGTCCCCTGGGCCGAACCAGCCTGATCGGTGCCTGCCGGAATCCCCGGCAGGCAACATCGGGCCTCGTAGCGCCAGGCGTTACTCCTCCTCGGGGGCCTCGGGGGTGGTCAGGCGCTCCCAAGCTGCGGACGCATCGGACCAGGCGGCTTTTGCCGCTTCCCGTGCCTCTGTCCAAGCGTCGCCGGTGTAGTCCCGGGCCGCCTCCCAGGCGTCCTGTGCCTGATCTCGGGTCCTCGCAGCGGTTTGCTTGGCAGCCTCCCAGGCCTCACCGCCTTCTTCGCGCCCGATGCGCAGGGCCTCTTCAGTGCGCTCCTGAGCCTGTTCGGCGAGCGCACGCGCCCGGTCCCAGAGCTCCGCGCCACGGTCGGCTTCTTCGTCCTCGGCTTCGGGCAGCGCGGGGGCTTCGGTTTGATCCTCGTGCATGGCTTCCGGCATCGGGTCATGGGCCGGTGGGGCTTCGGGCTCCGGCGGTGGGGTTGGAGCGATCTCGGGTGCCGGTTCCACGGGTTCCGGGGCCGGTTGCGGCGGCTCGGCATCGTTGCGCTGGCAGCCGGCGATCAACAGCGCGATGGCGACTACAGGTAGCAGCAGGTAATGCATTGCACGTTCCTCCCTCGGCGAACAGTCGGTTCGACTGCTCTGCAATGATACGTCGCGACGGCAAAAAGTCGTTAAGCCTCTCAGCGTGTCTGTTACCCGTGATGCTCAGGCCCGGGGTTCCGGCAGGGCCGCCACGCCGGCACGGGTGCGAGTGGCCCGGATCAGCGCTTGTCGCGTTTCGCCTGGCTCCGCGCGGTGCTTGCACGCTTGTGGGCCACCTGGACCTTGGTCCGGGCCTTGACCTGGGCCGAAGGGCCCGCGGCGGCGGCCTTTTTCGTGGTGGCCTTCGCCGGTCCCTTGGCCGCGAGCGCTGCCCGGGGCGACGGTGCCTTGGTCTTCGCCGGCGTCTTTGGTTTTGCCGCGGGCTTGGGGGCTGCCGCCTTCTTCGGGGCCTTGCTTGGGGCAGGCGCCGGTTCGGCCGTGATCTTGTCCAGGCGGGCCTCGAACCGCTTCAATACCTCGTCGAACAGGCGGGCCTTCTGTTCGGTGCGCTGGTTGGCGCTGCCGCTTCGTCCGCGCTTGCTGCCGGTCGATTCCTGCGACGCCAGCGACTGGCGCCGGAAGAGGTCGGTGTTCTTGTCGCGGAGGGTGCGCGCCCGCTTGATCTTGCTTCGCAGCTGAGCGGGTGTGTGCAGAGTGATCGCGTCCGCCAGTGACGCGGTGAACAGCTCGTACTCCGTGTCGTTGCAGATTGCGCGCGCCTGCCTTCGGTTGTAGGCCATCGATGGTTCCTTCCTTTGCCGTTGGTGTTGCACCCGAGAATAGTCAATGCGCCGGTCTTTTGGGACGAAAATGGCATCTGGACGCCCTTTCCATCGAAAAAACC
>PULL01000284.1 GCA_003550945.1 Thioalkalivibrio sp.
ACGACCAAGGCGCTGGATGGCGTCTTCGTGCTGCTGGCCGAAGAGGAACGCAAGATCCGGCAGGACCCGGTTGCACGGACTACGGAACTGCTTCAGGAAGTCTTCGGCAACTGAGGTCCGCGCAGGCACCTCAGGCGTCGGCGAGAAATTCCACGTGCAGCTCGGCACCGAGCTGCTCGCGCGCGATGTCGACCAGGTGCCGGTGGTGGGTGAAGAACAGCACCTGCGTCCGGGCCGCAAGCTGGCCCAGCACCGCGAAACCGGCGCCCGCGCGCTGGTCGTCGAAATTGATGAACAGGTCGTCGGCAACGAACGGCAGCCCCGGGGCGTGATCGAGGTAGTCTTCGATCGAGGCGATGCGAAGCGCCAGGTACAGCTGATCGGCGGTGCCGGTGCTGAGCCCCGGTACTGGCACGCTGTCTCCGTCCGCGCGCAGCCCGGTCAGCTGCGGCTGATCCCGGTCGTCGTACTCCACCCGCAACGCCGAGAATGCGCTTCCGGTCAGGGTCGCGAAAATTTCTCCCGCCCGCCGGAGCATCGGCGCCTGTTTCTCGCGACGATAACGGTCGATCGCCCACTTCAGCAATTCCGCGGCCGTGCGGGTGCGGACATAGCGCTCTGAGATCGCGCGCAGCTCGGCAAGCGCCTCTTGCCGGGCCGCCGCCGCCCGGGCGGCAGCATCGTCTCCACCGATGGCCGCGAAGGCCTCGCGGGCCGCAGCACGGGCCTCCACCGCAGCCTCCAGGCGCCGGCGCAGTTGCCGCAGCTCCTGGGCCAGCGCCTGCTCCCGCGCGGAGACCTCGTCCACGTCCGCACCGGCACACTCGCGCTCCAGCTCTTCCACCGGCAGGCCGTCACCCTCCTGCTCGAGTGTCTGCCAGATTTGGTCGAGCTCGCGGTGCAGCATCCGCGCGGCCGCGTCGCGTTCGATCGCGTCACGCAGACCGGCAACGGAATCCACCCCGCCCATCTCCATCAGTCGCGCCAGGACTCCCTGCGCCTGCCGCAACTGCTCTTCCGCGACGGCCCGCTCCCCGTCCAGCGTGCGAATCTGCTCTTCCCGGTCCAGATGACGTTTGCGGATCTCCTGAGCAGTGGCCAGACGGCCCTCGATTTCGACCACCGCCTCTTCCGCCCGGAGCTGCCCAAGATCCTGCGCGATATCGCGTACCAGCGCCTCGACCTGCTGTTCGAATGAAGTGATGTCGCGCTGGATCTTCTCGATACGGTCATGGCGCAGGCCGTGGACCTGTGCCGCCAGGCTCTGGAGTTCCTCGATCCCTTCGAGCTGCCGTGCGATCTCCCGTGCGTCTGTCTCGGCAGACAGGCCCAAGTCGCGGATCACCCGGTCCCAACGCTGCCGCCAGTCGTGCCAGGCGGCGTTCGCGCGCTCGAGACCGCGACGGCGACGCTCAACCTCCTCAACCGCCTCCCGCAAATCTTCCTCGGTCCGTCGCCGGTCGGCTTCGGCCTGCTCGAGCGCGCGCAGCCGATCCACGCCTCGCTGCAGCAATACCGGCAACGCCGGTTCGTCTGGTTCGCGCGCAAGCCCGTGCCGGTCGAACTCCGTGAGCAACAGCTCGCGAGCGCTCCGTTCCTCTTCGCACAACGCGGCGTGACGGGCGGCAGCCGTTTCGCGGGCCCGCAGGCTTTGCAGAAGTTGCTCCCGCGCGTCCAGCCACGCAAGCATCGCTTCGGGGGCCAGCGGCTTCACCGGAGCGGCACTCCAGAGTGCTTCCCAGGCGGCGTTCAACTCCCGGCCCTCGGCATCCAGCACGGTCCGGCGCCGGGCCAGGGCCTCGACCACCCCCTGCTGCACCTCCACCGCGTCGGCCAACTGGACCAGGCGGCCCACGGTTTCGGCGTACTCGAAACGCCGGTCCGCCAGCGCGTCCGCCCTCAGGAGCGCCGCCTGGAAACGCTCCGGAAGCTCCTCAAGCACATCGGCGAACCTTGCCTGCTCTTGCGCGGACAGAGACTCGCCACGCAGGTGGCTGCGCACCAGCAGCACCCAGAGTTCGTCCCGGTACCGGCGTGCCTGGAGCAAGTCTTCGGCGGACAGATCGCCGCTTTCGCGCGAGGCCCGCTTAAGACCGCGTTGCAGCCGCAGCAGTTCCTCGTCTGCCTGTTGGACCTCCCGTTTCAGGTCGCGATCGCGCTGTTCCCAGTCGAGCACGAGGTCGCGCTGGCGCTGGACTTCCGCCCGCGTCGGCACCCGGATCTCGACCAGGGCCTCCGGGGACGCGAATCCGGGGTGCAGCCCGCTGTAGTGACGCTGCACGTCCAGGCGCGCCTGTTCGAGCTCCAGCGCCGCTGCCTGCAGCCTGACCGACAGCTCGCCCTGCGCGGCCACGGCAGCCACCGCGGCGGCCAATCCGCCGTGATCCGGTGGCCGTGGAAGCGCTTCCAGCCGGTCCCGAATCCGCTGCTCGCGAACCCCGGCGTCATGCAGGGCCTCCCGTGCTCCATCCAGTGACGAGGCCAGAGCCCCGCGCTCGGCCAACAGCGAACGCGCGAGGTGCAGCTTCGCCCGCGGCGGCAACGCCGCGATTGCGGCATCCGCCTCATCTGACGGCCAGCCCAGTTCTTGCGCCAGCGCGAGCAGCCGGGTCTCCGCCGAGGCCAGCTCTGCCTGACGCTTGGGCAGATCCCCGCGCGCGCGCCGCACCTCGATGCGGCGCTCGTGCAGGAACTGCACGTCGTCACTGCGCAACAGCAGCGCTGTATCGGAGTTGAGTCCCGCGAGCTCCTCCGTCGTCTCGCGAATCCGGTCGGTCAGCGTGTCGATACGGATCGACGCCTGCAGCACGCGGGATTCGGTGTCGGCCAACTGCTGGTCGGTGCCGTCCGGAATGGCGGTCACCGTCCCCATGGCCGCGAGCTCTCGGGCCAGCTCCTGCCTGCGCCGCACGTCCCGGTGCACGCGCCGGATGCGGGCGAGGCGTTGGCCTTCGACCTGCAGTTGCACGTACTCCGCTTCCAGCTCCGCGTGGGCCTGCTCCGCGGCCGCGGCAGCGGCGCGCTTCTCCTCCCACTGTGCGGCGGTCACTGTCAGTTCGCGCAATTCACGGTCCGCCTGCTCGAGCCGGTCGGCCGCCTGCGTGTAGCGGCGCCGCGACGCGCGACGCGCCCCCCACAATCCATCGGCCTCCTCTTCCAGGGCCGTCAGCCGGTGGCGCAGGTCCGCGATCCCCGCACCGGCCGCGAACAGCATCTGGCCGATCTCGTCACGCGCATCCAGAATCTCGCGCCCCCCCTTTTCCAACCGCTGGTAGTCGAGGCTGAACATGCGCTCGAAGAACCCGCGGTCGGTGCCGGCCAGGAATGGCTGCAGCACGGACTCGCCACCCGCCAGCGGCAGCTCGTCTGCACCCAGCACCGTTTCCTTGCTGCCCTTTCGGCGCCGGAATTCCAAGGTCTGGGTGCCGGATTCCAGAACCGCACCAAGACGCATGTCCTTGTAGTCATGCACGAAGTTGAAGGCGGACTGCATCGGGATGCCGAACAGCAGGTCCTCGATCCCGGAAAGTGCGGTGGACTTGCCGGCCTCGTTCGGACCGAAAATCAGATGTAGGTCCTGTTGCCCACCCGGCAAGTCGATCGACCGCCCGGTGAAGTGACCGTACCGCAACAGATCGAGACGGCGCAGGCGCATTTCAGTCCGCCTCTGTGGTGAGCCGCGCGAGCAGATGCGGCAGCACGGCCGCGACCAGTGCGCGCTGGTCACCCTCCAGTGCCGCGTTCAATATCGAATCGCGCTCGATCTCGGCGCGGACCGCGTGCGGGAGGCGCTGCAGCATCTGCCCCGGGTCCGCGCCCAGCCGCTCCAGCAGGTCACCGTCTGCGTGCGCCTCTCCCAACATCCGCTGGAGCTCCCCAAGCGCGTCGCTGCGCGCGGCCTGGTCCGCAGCATCGCGGTCGGGCCGGGTTGCCACCACCACTTTCTCGATCCAGGCCGCGTCCACGCCCAGCCCGAGGGCGGCCGAGCGCGCCTCGGCCAGCAGGTGGTCTTCGGCCGCGAGCAGTTGATCGTGCGCGGCGGTCCGGCCACGCAACTCGATCCGGCAGGCGAGCAGACGACCGTCCGCCTGCCGGTCCACAGCCTGCTCAAGCGCGGCGCGGATCTGCGCGACGGCATCGGCGACGCGAGCGTCCGGGCTCAACGGCACCGGCACCAGGCTCCAGCGCACCACATCGACCGGCACGGCTGCCAGCTCTGCAAGCACACCGTCCCTGACCGTGGCCAGCACCGCTCCCTTCGCCCCCGTCTCGCGAATGTGGCGGCCCTGCAGGTTGCCGGGGAAGACCACGTGAGGATGCTCGTGCAGAACCTGGAATTGGTGCACATGGCCGAGCGCCCAATAATCGTAACCCTTGGCCACGAGGTCGCTGAGCCCACAGGGCGCATAGTTTTCGTGCCCACCCATCCCACCCAGGCCGGTGTGCAGCACACCGATGTTCAGGTCGCAGTCCAGTGGATCAGGATAGCCGGGCACGAGGTTGTCGCGCTCGTCACGGCGCCGGAAGCTCTGGCCGTGCAGTGCCACCCCGATCTCTTCCAGCACAAAGGTCTCGGGTGCACGGGCCCCGAACACCCGAACGTTGCCCGGCAGAGACAGCCGGCGGGTGATCTGGCTCTCCGCGTCGTGATTGCCGTGCAGAACGAACGCGGGAATGCCAGCCTCGTTCAGGCGACCCATCTGCGCCGCGAAGAAAAGCCCCGTTCGATAGTCGCGCCAGTCGCCGTCGTAAAGGTCGCCGGCAATGATCAGGAAGGCGACCTCCTCGGCAATGGCCAGCGTCACCAGTTGTTCGAAGGCCTCGCGGGTGGCGGCACGTATCCGCTCGGCCGCACTTCCCTCCTGCCCCGCCAGCCCCCGAAGCGGGCTGTCCAGGTGGATGTCGGCAGCGTGCAGGAATCGGAAGGAGGCCAATGGAACCCTGGCTCCGGTTCAGGCGAGGTCGCGCCCGGATGGCACCGGTGGCGCCAGACGTTCGGGCAGCGGTGCGCGAAGCCCGCCGAGAAGAAACGACATCAACCGCGGGATCAGCTGGGCGGGGTCCTGCTGATCAAAGCGCCCATCGAAGACCTGGAGGTTGTCGGTGCCCGCGATCGCGTACGAGGTTGCGCCCATCATGAAATAAAAGCGCCAAAGGATCTCCTCCCGCGGCACCCCGGGAAGCGAGCCGCACAGCGCTGCGAGAAAGCGCTGCAGCGTTTCGCCGTACAGGTCCGCCAGGAGGCGGCGCATGAACGGGCTGGTCTCGGTGTGTGTACGCCCGAGCAGGCGCATGAAGCGATGGCCGCCGTGCTCGGTATCCGCTGCGAGCTCCAGTGCCGGCTGAAAGAACGCCTCCAGGATCTGGCTCGGCCGCACCGCCCGGCCGGTCTGCCGCGCATTCGCGACCGCCCGGTCCAACGCCTCCAGCCGACGCTGGTTCAGTGCCTGCACCCGCCGTTCGAAGATCTCCTGGATCAGGCTGTCCTTGCTGCCGAAGTGGTAGTTGATCGCGGCCAGGTTCACCCCGGCACGACTCGTGATCATGCGCATCGAGGTCCCGTCGAGGCCGTGCTCGACGAACAGGGTCTCGGCCGCGTCGAGAATGCGGGCCCGGGTTTCCGGACTGTTTTTGGCCGCGCGCGCGCTCATGCCTTCGCCCTCTGCGATCCGTTGCGCAGCAGCACGGTCGCCAGCGCGGGCAGCAGCACCAGCGCGGCCAGCATGTTCACGATGAACATGAAGGCCATCAGCAGCCCCATGTCCGCTTGGAACTTCAGCGCCGAGAGCATCCAGGTGCCGACGCCCACGCTCATCGTCGCGGCGGTGAACATCACGGCCGTTCCCCGCTGCCGCAGCGCCTGAAAGAATGCCTGCGGCAGATCGTCGCCGTGGCTGAAGCGATGTGAGATGCGCTCGTAGAGGTAGATGCCGTAGTCGACGCCGATCCCGACCGCGATCGCGAGCACCGGCAGCGTCGAGACCTTCAGGCCGATGTCCAGAAACGCCATCAGTGCACTGCACATCACCGCGACAATGGCCAGCGGCAACACGATGCAAAGCGTTGCCCGCCAGCAGCGGAACTCCGCAAAGAACAGCAGGCTGATCGCGCCGAAGACCAGCAGCAGCATGGTCACCGCGGCGGCGTCGACCGCCTCGTTGGTCGCGGCCATCACGCCGACATTGCCCGAGGCGAGCAGAAAATCGAGCCGGTCAGACGGATTCTCGTCCCGGAACCGTTTCACTTCGTCGACCACATGAGCGATGGTCGCGCCATCGTGATCGCGGGTGAAGATCAGGATCTGCATCGCGCTGCAGTCCGTGTTCAGCAGACCCGTAGCCGTATCGACCGGCGTGACCGACTGCGCGAGGATCGTCGGATTGCGCGACAGGGCCCGCCACTGCGGGTTGCCCTCGTTCCAGCCGGCGTTGATCACCTTGGCCACGCCGGGGAGCCCGACCACGCTCTGGACCCCGTGCACGCCGCGCATCGTGATCTCGAAGCGGTCAATGGTGTCCATGATTTCAAAATCGGTGCAGGCGCCGTCCACGTCGTGGCTTTGCGCAATCACCGAAAGAATGTCCACGCCGATGGAGAAGGATTCGACGATCGCCGCGGAATCCCGGTTGTACCGGGAATCCTCGTGCAACTCGGGGATGCCCGTGCCCACGTCGCCAGTGCGCAGGTCGCGCGACTGCCATGTGGCCGCGACCAGCACCACCGCTGCAACCGCGAGCACGATCCGCGCCGGGCCGGGCTCGGCAAGCCGCTTGAGCCGTTTCCAGATCCAGTCGCCCGAGTGTTCCCGGACCTTGGCGCGCTCGATCTCGGCCGGCGACAGCCGCATCCAGGAGAGCAGCAGCGTCAGCACCAGCATGTTGGTGATCAGCATCAGCGCCACACCAAGGCCCGCCGTCAGCGCCAGTTCGCGCACCATGTCGATCTCGATGCGCATGATCACCAGGAAGCCGACCGCCGTGGTGGTCATCGCCATCGCACCCGGGATGAACAGCCGGCTGAACGCGCTTTGCGCGGCCTCCATCGGCGTCGCGCCTCCGATCACCTCAGTGCGCCACGCGTGGGTCATCTGCACCGCGTGGCTGACCCCGATTGCGAAAATCAGGAACGGCACCAGGATCGACATCGGGTCGATCCCGAAACCGATCAACGGCAGCAGTCCGAGCAGCCAGACCACCGGGATCATCGCGGCCACCAGCGTCAGCAACGCCAGCCGGATCGAACTCGAGTACCAATAGAGCAGCAGCGCCGTGATGAAGAAGGAGAGGCCGAAGAACGCCACCACGCCGCGGGCGCCCGCGGTGATGTCACCCACCGCCTTCGCAAAACCGATGATGTGGACATCGAGCCCTTCGCGCTCGTGACGCTCGCGGATTTCCTCGAGCAGGTTCGCAACGTCGATGTAGTTCAGGCGCTCACCCGTGGACGGGTCGATCTCGAGCAGCTCCGCAGTCACCATCGCACCGGAGTGGTCGTTCGCGACCAGGCGCCCGAGCTGCCCGGACTTCAGCACGTTCTCCCGGACCGTTACGAGCTCCCCTGGCGTTCCCTGGAATCCCGCCGGGATCACGTCGCCGCCGGCAAAGCCCTCCTCGACCACCTCGATGAACCGCACGTTCGGGGTGAACAGCGAGGTCACGGTCGCGCGGTCGACACCGGGAATGAAGAACACCTCGTCGGTGACCGCCTTCAGGGTCTCGAAGAACTCGGGGTTGTAGATCTCGCCCTCGTGCTGGCGCAGCGCCACCAGCACCCGGTTGGCCCCGCCGAAGGTGTCGCGGTAAGCGATGAAGGTCTGCATGTACTCGTGCTGCAGCGGGATCATCTTCTCGAAGCCCGCATCGACGTACAGGCGGGTCGACGAGTACCCCAGTGCCGCGGTCACCAGCAGGAACAGCACGAGGAACAGCCGCCGGTGCCCGAACAGCAGTCCACCCAGAACCTCGATGAAGCGCCGCAGCGTCACCGCCCGCGCCCCCCGGCCAACTCACCTGGAAGGCGCAGCACCCCCTCCTCTCCGAACAGCAGCAAGCCCTCCCCGGCGGACTCGGCCACGGCGCTGAAGCTGCGGCTGGTGTCGACATCGATCAGGTAAAATCCCTGCCCATTGTTGCTGCTCTGGAGCACGAGTCCGTTCTGCCCCACCAGCACCACACGACCGTCCGCCAGCCTGACCCCGCCGAAAATCGAAAGCTGGGTGCCGGTGTACACACGATCCCAATTCTCCCCGGCATCCTCCGACCGATGGGCCTGCCCGCGCATCCCAAAGACCAGCACCGCAGCGTCCGGGAGTTCCAGCATGCCGAAAAACGACCCCACATAGGGGGAATCGATCCCGTACCAGTCCTGACCGCCGTCATCGGAACGCAGCAGCGTGCCCGCCTCGCCGGCCAGCAACAGGCTGTCGCCCGCGCGGGCGATCGCGTTGAAGTGGAAGTCGTTGGCATCGAGATAGCGCTGGTGCCAGCTGAGTCCCCCATCGTGGCTTTCGAGGAAACGGCCATACGCGCCGACCGCATAGCCCTGACCACCCGGATCGAACCGGACCGCCAGAAGCGGCTCCTCCGCCTCCCGATCCTCAAACACCGTGCGCCACGTTGCGCCTCTGTCGTCGCTCAGGAGAATCACGCTGTCGTGGCCCACCGCGATCAGGCGATCGGGATTCACGGTCCCGACGGCGGTCAGTGTCGCTTCGGTGTCCGAAACGGCGCCGTACCACTCGTTGCCGCCATCGTCGGACAGAAAGATCTGC
>PULL01000289.1 GCA_003550945.1 Thioalkalivibrio sp.
GGTCGCGGCGTCACCGTCGCTCAGTCGCTGTCCACGCCCGGCGGCAGCTCCGCCAGCGCGCGTTCAATGGGCTCCTGAGCCCAGCCGAATTCCTGGTAGCCCGCGCGCAGGTGGGCAAGATAGTCCGGTGCCACCGGCAGGCCGGTCGTCACCCGGTCCGGATGTGCGATCCAGGTGTGCGCCAGCCGCTGGCCTCGCTCGCCTTCCGGCCGAAAGGGGAGAACCACGCGGAGATAGTGATCCGGGGTGCCTTCGTAGCGGTCCATCGCTTCCAACTGAGCCGTTTCCAGCCGGTGCAGCGCGCCGCGGCATTCGTGCTGCCCGGTAAAACGCAGGTTTGCCACCACCCGCGGTCCGCCCGCCGCGCGCTTCTCGAGACTCAGGCGAAACCCGGGGAACGTGCCGGGGCGGCGCCGTCCCACCGCGCCGATCCTGGCTTGGATGCGCGACAGCTGCAGGTTGGATCCGTAGGCGACCATCGGCTGCGGCCCGGGGCGCCGTTCCAGCAGGTATCGGCGGTAGTCGCCGTGCGCGATGCGTGCGGCGAAGAATGAGGTTTGGTTGTAGAGATAGGTCGCTGCCTCGAGCCGCGTGTCCGAGAACGCGCGGACCGTGACCCTGATCCGCCGGTAGAGGGATCCGGGCGGGTCCCGCGGGTCGTAATCCTCGATCCGGTCAATCCGCTCGAGCGTAGGTGCGTCCACCTGCCAGACTTCGCCGACGACCCACCCCTTGCCGGGGCGCAGTCCCGGGTAGTCGCCAAGATCGAAGAGCTGTCCCTCGACCAGACCCGGCCCGAGGAACCGCGCGCCGCGCAGTACCTGCGCACGGCTGAGGCCGCGCAGCAGGGTGCCGTAGACGAACAGCTTCATCGACGAGGATCTCATGACGCGATCGACATTCCGGAGGTGCCTGTGGCTTGCCCACGGCTTCGCCTGTCCGTCTCCGGAAACAGGCGTCTGCGGACCGGGGGTATTGTCGCGCGGGCGTCCGGTCTTTTCACGCCGATCCGGTTTGCGCCTGTAAGATGCGGGACCTCGCGGCGCCGGGAGGCCATCGCCCAGAGGCGTTTTCCTCGTATCCGTGGGTGTTTATTGCGGGGCTGGTAGCGGGGCTGCAACATCAGCGGCGAGAAATGAAGTCAGGGGCGGTTTCGCCCCTCCTTTTTAGGGTAAAATAGGACCAATTCGGTACCGTTTAACGCGGCAGGCGTCAAAAACATGTTGCGAATCAGCAAACTCAGTGACTACGCGATCGTGCTGCTTTCGGAAATTGCCCGGGAGCGGGGCGCGCAGGGGATCACGGCCCGTCAGCTTGCGGAGAACACCCGCATCGCGCTGCCGACCGTGGTCAAGTTGCTGAAATTGCTGAAGGAGCACGGGGTCCTGCTGTCGATCCAGGGGCGCAACGGCGGCTACCGCCTGGCCCGGCGTCCGGCCGAAACCAACCTCGCGGTGATCATCGAGGCGGTGGAAGGCCCGATCGCGCTGACCGAATGCATGACCGAGGCACTGGACTGCCAGATCCACAGCAACTGCAACACCCGCCCGCACTGGGCACACATCAACGCGGCATTCCGCCAGGCCTTGTCCGTCGTCACGCTCAACGATCTGATCACCGGCACGGTTCCGGTGCCGGTGACCTGGGGCGGGTTTCGGGCGGCAGCACTCTGAACGCTATCTACGAGAACAACCGGAGCGAGAACCATGTCCACTCATTCCCAAGACGTCGAGCAACTCATCAAGCGCGAGTACAAATACGGGTTCAGCACGGATATCGACCAGGAGATTCTGCCGCCCGGGCTCAACGAGGACGTGATCCGGGCGATTTCCGCGAAGAAGAACGAGCCCGAGTTCATGCTGAACTGGCGGCTGGAGGCCTACCGGCACTGGCTGACCATGCGCGAGCCGAGCTGGGCACACGTGCATTACCCGAAGATCGACTACCAGTCGATCTCCTATTACGCCGCGCCCAAGTCGAAGGAAGACGCGCCGAAAAGCCTCGACGAGGTCGACCCGAAGCTGCTCGAGACCTACGAGAAGCTGGGTATTCCGCTGCACGAGCGCGCACGGCTCGCCGGCGTCGCGGTCGATGCGGTGTTCGACAGCGTCTCGGTGACGACCACGTTCAAGGAGAAGCTCGCCGAGGCCGGCGTGATCTTCTGCTCGTTCTCGGAAGCCGTGCACAACCATCCCGAACTGGTCGAGAAATACCTCGGCACCGTGGTGCCTTCGGGTGACAACTACTTTGCGGCGCTGAACGCGGCGGTGTTCTCCGATGGCTCGTTCGTGTACGTCCCGAAAGGCGTGCGCTGCCCGATGGAATTGTCGACCTACTTCCGCATCAACGCGATGAACACCGGCCAGTTCGAGCGCACGCTGATCATCGCCGAGGAAGGTTCCCATGTCAGCTACCTCGAAGGCTGCACCGCGCCTCAGCGCGACGAGAACCAGCTGCACGCGGCGGTGGTCGAGCTGATCGCGCTCGACGACGCCGAGATCAAGTATTCGACGGTGCAGAACTGGTACCCCGGCGACGAGGAGGGCAAGGGCGGCATCTACAACTTCGTGACCAAGCGTGGCGAATGCCGCGGGCGCAACAGCAAGATCTCCTGGACCCAGGTCGAGGCGGGGTCGGCGATCACCTGGAAGTACCCGAGCTGCGTGCTGCTGGGTGAAAACTCGGTTGGCGAGTTCTACTCGGTGGCGGTGGGCAACAACCTGCAGCAGATCGACAGCGGCACGAAGATGGTGCATGTCGGGAAGAACACCCGCAGCACGATCATTTCCAAGGGTATCTCCGCGGGTCGGGCCAACAACGCCTACCGCGGGCTGGTGAAGGTGGTCGGCGGCGCGGATGGTGCGCGCAACTACACGCAGTGCGACTCGCTGCTGCTGGGCGATCGCTGCGGCGCGCATACCTACCCCTACATCGAGGTGAAGAACCCGACCGCGCAGGTCGAGCACGAGGCGACGACCTCCAAGATCGGCGACGACCAGATCTTCTACCTGAAGCAGCGCGGCATTTCCGAGGAGGACGCAGTCAACATGATCGTGAACGGCTTCTGCAAGGAAGTGTTTGGCGAACTGCCAATGGAGTTCGCGGTCGAGGCGCAGGCGCTGCTGGCTGTGTCGCTGGAAGGGGCGGTCGGCTGACCGCGCCCCTCTGCAGCCGCACTTCGAGAATCGGGAGAGAACGCAGATGAACGTACAGGAACTGATGGAAGCCTTCGAGATGCTTCCGGACTGGGAAGACCGCTACAAGATGATCGAGGACCTCGGGCGTCACATGCCGAACCTTCCCGATGAGCAGCTCACCGAGGAAAACCGGATCAAGGACTGCAACACGCGGGCCTGGCTGATCGCCCATCTGAACGATGACGATCCGCCGAAGCTGGTTTTCGAGGCCGATGCGGAGACGGCGACGGTTCGTGGCCTGATGGCGCTGATGCTGCTGCCCTTCCGGGACAAGACACCGGAGGAGGTGCTGGCCACCGACCCCTATGAAATGTTCGGCCCGATGGGACTCGAAAGCGCCCTCAGCCCGACCCGCCGCGCGGGCCTCGAGGCCCTGCTGTTCCGGGTCCAGGAACTCGCCCTCGAACACTCGGCAACCGCCTGACCTGAAAAACGAACAACCGCACCCGCCGGCTGGCAGCCGGTGGGAGGCAAACCGGAAATGACCCAGGAGAATACCGCCATGCTGAAGATCAACAACCTGCAGGCCCGGGTGGAAAACGGCACCCCCATCCTCAAGGGCATCGACCTCGAGGTGAAGCCGGGCGAGGTCCACGCGATCATGGGGCCGAACGGCTCCGGCAAGAGCACGCTCTGCCAGGTGCTTGGGGGCCGCGACGGCTATGAGGTCACCGACGGGACCGTCGAGTATCTGGGCAAAGACCTGTTCGAACTCGAGCCCGAGGAGCGGGCGCGCGAGGGGCTGCTGCTCGGATTCCAGTACCCGGTGGAGATTCCCGGCGTAAAGAACATCTACCTGTTGAAGGAAGCCTACAACGCGCAGCGCAAGCACCGCGGCGAGCCGGAGGCAGACACCTTCCAGTTCCTGAAGCTGGTCCGAGAGAAGCTGCAGATGATGCAGATGGACGAGAGCTTCCTGCACCGCGCCGTGAATGTCGGCTTCTCCGGTGGCGAGAAGAAGCGCAACGAGATCCTGCAGATGCTGGTGCTCGAACCGAAGCTGGCACTGCTCGACGAAACCGATTCCGGGCTGGACATCGATGCGCTGAAGATCGTGTCCGAAGGCGTGAACAAGCTGCGTTCCCCGGATCGCGCGATCGTGCTGGTCACTCACTACCAGCGCCTGCTGAGCCACATCGAGCCCGATTTCGTCCACGTGCTGTCCGGTGGTCGGATCATCAAGTCCGGGGACAAGACCCTGGCCCAGGAACTCGAGCGCAGCGGCTACCAGGGCATCATCGAGGAGGCGGCATGAACGCGAAAGCACTCAGTCAGCACTACGCCGAACAGGTGCAGCAGGTTCGCGACGGCCTTCCGGCCGAGCTTCCGGAGTGGCTGGCCGGCCGCCGGCGTGGCGCCGCGCAGCGATTTGCGGACGCCGGCTTCCCGGATCCGCGACAGGAAGAGTGGAAGTACACCAACGTCCGCCCGATCGCGACCAAGCCTTTCGCGACTGCGCAGGCCGACGCGCCGGTGTCGGAAGAGACGATCCGCGCCCTGGGCTTCGAAGGACTCGATGCCTGCCGCCTGGTCTTCGTCGACGGCCGGTTCCGCGGCGAAATTTCGGATCTCGACGGGCTGCCGGAAGGCGCTACGGTGCGCAGCCTGTCGGCGATGCTGGGTGACGATTCCGCGCGGCTCGAGCCGTTGCTGGGGACGCTCGCGCATGACCGCTATTCCAGTTTTGCCGCCGCCAACATGGCTTTTCTGAGCGATGGCGCGGTGATCGTTCTGGGCAAGGGTGTGCGCCTGGAGCGACCGGTGCACCTGCTGCTGGTGGGTTCGGCGGGAAGTCCGGCGACCTGGAACCATCCGCGCGTGGTGGTGCAGGCTGCGGAAGGTTCAGAAGTGACCATCGTCGAGCACTACGCCGATCTCGAGGGCGCCAACGGATTCACCAATACCGTGACCGAGCTTCGGGCCGACGCCGGTGCGCAGATCCACCACTATCTGGTGCAGGATCACGCGGACAGCGCCTATCACATCGGCAGCGTGTTCGTGCAGCAGCGCCGTGACAGCCGGGTGACCTCGCACAACGTGAACCTGGGCGGACGCCTGGTCCGGCACGACCTGAACGTCGACCTCACCGAGCCGGGCGCGGAGATCGTGCTGAACGGCCTGTTCCTGGTGGGCGGACGGCAGCACGTGGATACCCACACCCGGGTCCACCACTCCTCGCCACACACCAGCAGCCGCGAGCAGTACCGCGGGATCGGCCAGGGCCACGGCCGGGGTGTGTTCAAGGGCCGGGTGCTGGTCGAGCGCGGCGCACAGAAAACGGACGCGCAGCAGCACAGCGCGAACCTGCTGCTTTCCCCGAATGCGGAGATCGATACCAAGCCGGAGCTGGAGATTTACGCCGACGATGTGAAATGCGCCCACGGGGCGACGGTCGGCCAGCTGGATGAGACTTCGCTGTACTACCTGCGCAGCCGCGGCATCGACGCGGAGGCGGCGCGTGGAATGCTGGTATTCGCCTTCGCCGACGAGGTGCTGGAACGCATGGAGCTGGAACCGGTGCGGACGAGCATCGAGCGCCGGCTTGCGGCGCGGCTCCCCGAGTCGGGCGCCATGGACGTGATCGGTTAACGCGGGATTCGCGCACACAGCCACAAGGAGAAACGAGGCATGCGGGTTCAGGAAATGATCAAGCTCAGCCGGGATTGTCCGGCCATCGCCGTGCCGGAGGGGCAGCGGGTGATGATCGGGGAGGGCGGCGAGGTTGGCCTCGTGCAGGCCCTGGGCGGCAGCTATACGATAACGGCGCAGGGCCGGCTGTTCCGCGTCGACGCGAAGGACGCCGATGCGCTGGGCAAGGAGCCCACGCCGAAGCCGGAATTGCCGGAGGATGCCTCCGACGAGGAAGTCGAGAAGCTGATCTGGGACCAGATGCGTGGCTGCTACGATCCGGAAATCCCGATCAACATCGTCGACCTGGGCCTGATCTACCGCTGCGACATCGAGCGCAACGAACAGGGTGGGCGCAGCGTATCCATCGACATGACGCTCACGGCTCCCGGTTGCGGGATGGGCAACGTCCTCGCGAACGACGTCTGGCAGCGGGTGATGGAAGTCCCGACGGTCGAAGAGGCGCATGTCGAGGTCGTGTTCGATCCGCCCTGGGACGCCTCGCGCATGAGTGAGGCCGCACGCCTGCAGACGGGAATGTTCTGATGAGCGACTGGGTCGACGTTGCCCGGGACGGCGAAATCGAGCCGGGTTCCTACCGGGCCGTGGATGTCGATGACGTGCCGATTCTGGTCTTCAACGTCGAGGGCGGCTTTTACGCGATCGAGGACATGTGCTCGCACGAGGAGTATCCGATGGCGGGCGGCGAGGTGAAGGGCGACCGCATCACCTGCCCGCAGCATGGCGCGGAGTTCTGCCTCCGCACCGGCGCCGCGCTGAGTGCCCCGGCCTACGAGCCGCTGACCACCTTCCCGGTGCGCGTCGAGGACGGGGTAGTGCAGGTGCGGGACGACCGCTGGGATTGAGAGTTGCGCGCGCGGCACCATGATTTCCCCCTCTCCCCGTCGCTCTCCGGCAAGCGGGAGAAGGGCAGCGGAAGGCGCTGCGGGCGATGTTCACAACAAAGAGGAGATTCAGCCGATGAACACCATGGCCGTTGAAAGCAGCAGCGGTGCTGCCGCGGTTCCGGAAGCGGACCGCATCCGGGCGACCGAGAAGGCCACCCGTCACATTCTGAAGCAGATGGAGTCGGATCCGGCCGCGATCGGCTTCCGGCTGGAGGTCAAGCGCACCGGTTGTTCCGGCTGGATGTACGTGGTCGACCTCGTGCGCGAGGCGCGCGACGACGACCTGGTCTTCCACGCGGGTGAGGGCCTGAACATCTACGTGGACGAGAAGAGCTTCAGTTTCGTGCACGGCACGGAAATCGACTTCGTTTCCGAGGGTCTGACGCGCCAGCTAGTCTTCAACAATCCGAACGTGACCGCCGAGTGTGGTTGCGGCGAGAGCTTCTCGATCGACTGAACCCCCGCCCCGTACTGCCCGCGCGCCGTGGTTTCGCGCGGGCCTTTCTTCAGACTCCGATCGCCTCACGCACCGCGTCGAGGCGTTCGGTGCTTTCCCATCTGAATTCCGGCTCCTCCCGGCCGAAATGGCCAAAGGCGGCCGTGGCCGAATAGATCGGCCGGCGCAGGTCGAGGTCGCGGATGATCCCGGCCGGCGTCAGGTCGAAAACCCGCTGCACTGCATCCGCCAGGCGTTCCTCGGGCACCGTGGCCGTGCCGTGACCATCCACCCGAATCGACACCGGTTCCGGACGGCCGATCGCATAGGCGAGCTGCACGGTGCATCGGCTCGCGGCGCCGGCGGCGACCAGGTGCTTGGCCACCCAGCGCGCGGCGTAGGCGGCGGAACGGTCTACCTTGGTGGGATCCTTCCCGGAGAAAGCGCCGCCGCCGTGCGGGCAGCTCGCGCCGTACGTGTCGACGATGATCTTGCGTCCGGTCAGGCCGGTGTCGCCTTCCGGCCCGCCGATCTCGAAACGCCCCGCCGGGTTGACCAGGCAGCGCATGCCGGAGTCCCGCAGGGGCCCGGGAATGACCGGTTCGATCAGCTGGCGGATCACGGCGTCCTCGACCTCCGCATCCGGGATCGAGCCCTGCAGCTGGGTGGACAGCACAACCGTTTCCACTGCCTCCGGACGGCCGTCCCGGTAGCGGATCGACACCTGGGATTTCGCATCCGGCCGCAGCCAGTCGAGTTCCGGCTGCAGCCGCAGTTCGCGCTGGCGCCGCATCAGCCGGTGTGCCAGCTGGATCGGCAGTGGCATGAGTTCCGGGGTTTCGTCGCAGGCGTAGCCGAACATCAGGCCCTGGTCGCCCGCTCCGAGGACACCACCGGCACGCTCGACGCCTTTGGCGATCTGAACCGACTGGCCATGGATGCGTATCAGCACCTCGCAGCGGTCGGGATCGATTCCCGGGAATCCGGCGTGATAGCCGGTATCGCGCAGCAGCTGCCGAACCAGGCCCTCCAGCTCCGAGCGAACGGTCTCCAGGCCCCCGGACCCGGCGAGGCGAAATTCGCCGGCCAGCACCACCAGCCCCGCGGTAAGCAGGCACTCGCAGGCCACCTTGGCGTTCGGGTCGATCTCGAGGCAACGGTCCAGCACCGCATCGGAGATGCGATCGGCGAGCTTGTCAGGATGCCCGTCTGAAACGGATTCGGACGTGAACAGCCAGGTGCGGGCCATGATGAAGTCTCCCCTGGGGCCGATCGCGCGCTTACTGGGCCGGGCGGACGGGAAACTCGACACGTGCGTCGGCCCGCAGCGCGTCCATGTAGGCACGCAGTTGACGCGCCTGCAGGATCTCCTCGATCAGGGGTCTTACATCGGCCAGCGGCGGCGGCACGATCGGTCTGGTGTCCATCAGCTGGATCACGTGCCAGCCAAACTGGGTGGCAACCGGCTCGGGCGTGTAGGCGCCGGGCTCGAGCGCCGTGACGGCCTCGGAGAACGGAGGCAC
>PULL01000112.1 GCA_003550945.1 Thioalkalivibrio sp.
ACCTTGATCGCGGCAGCACTGAAATCGACCCCGAGCAAAGCGTGGCGCTTTTTCCCCAGTCCTAGCACACTGCCCCCCTGATGTTCGCGTGCTACAGGGCTTATACTATACCTTCACCCTGCTATTTACACGCATTTACGGTTTGATGATAGTCCGCGTGAACAGGTCGCCGCAAGCGACTTTCCGATCGAATCAATCTCCCGTTCAAACCAGACCCTGAAGCCATGCCGCTGCTCGTTCGTGTCATTCTCGCCCTTCTGTCCCTCGCCATCGGCGCCGGGATGGCCGCGATCGCGGTATTCCTCGGTCTATATCTCTACTACGCACCCGGGCTTCCCGCGGTCGATTCGCTGCGCGAGGTTCGACTGCAGACCCCCATGCAGGTCTACTCTGCCGACGGGCGCCTGATCGGCGAGTTCTCCGAACAGCGCCGCGAACCCGTGCCCGTTTCCGAAATGCCGGAACGGGTGTTGCAGGCCTTCATCGCGGCCGAAGACGAGCGCTTCTACCGGCACCGCGGTGTCGACCCGCTGGGCCTGCTGCGCGCCGGCATTCATGTGTTCAGCACCGGGGAGCGCACCCAGGGCGGCAGCACGATCACCATGCAGCTGGCCCGGAACTTCTTCCTGACCCGCGAACGCACCTACGAACGCAAGATCCGGGAAATCTTCCTGGCGCTGAAAATCGAACGCGAACTGACCAAGGACCAGATTCTCGAACTCTACCTGAACAAGATCTTCCTCGGGCAGCGCGCGTACGGAGTTTCAGCCGCCGCTAGAGTCTATTTCGACCGCAGCCTGGAAGAACTTGAGCTCGACCAGATCGCGATTCTCGCGGCCCTGCCCAAAGCGCCCTCGACGACCAACCCCGTGACCAGCCCGCAGCGGGCCGAGAACCGGCGCAATTACGTACTCAGGCGCATGCTGGAACTGGACCTGATCACGCCCGAGGAACACGCGGATGCGGTCGCGCGCCCGGTGCTGTCCCAGCGGCATGTGGCAACCACGGAGGTGGATGCCCACTGGGTGGCGGAGGCCGCACGCCAGGTGGCGGTGAATCTCTGGGGCGAGGACGCCTACGTGCGCGGTCTGCGCATCCACACCACCATCGACGGCGATGCGCAGGAGGCAGCCAACGCGGCGCTGCGCGACGGCCTGATCGAATACGACCAGCGGCACGGCTACCGGGGCCCCGAAATGCGCCTGGACGACACCGTGACGGACGACGCCGATGCCCGGCGCCAGGTCCTCGCCAGCATCGGCGCCAGTGGGCGCCTGCTGTTTCCGGCAGTGGTGCTGGAAGCGGACCGGGACAGCGTGCTTCTGGATGCCGGTCGGGTTGGCGAGCATCGCCTCTCGGGCGACGCCCTGGCCTGGGCCAGGCCCGCTCAGACACCGGTGTCCGGCTGGCTTCGTCGCGGCGACGTGGTGCGCATCCAGCCCACCGCGCAAGGCGACTGGCGCCTGAGCCAGGTGCCCGAGGTCACCGGCGCGGTGGTGGCGCAGTCGCCGGAAGACGGCGCGATCCTGGCGCTGGCCGGCGGCTTCGACTTCTTCCAGAACCGGTTCAACCGCGCGCTGCAGGCCGAGCGGCAGCCCGGATCCGCGTTCAAGCCGCTGATCTACGCACTGGCGCTGCAGGATGGCATGACGCCGGTGAGCACGGTGATGGACGCGCCGCTGGTGTTCAGCGACCCGGCGCTCGGCGCGGAATGGCGCCCGGAGAACTACTCGCGCAGCTTCCGCGGCGCCACGACCATGCGCGAGGCGCTGGCCAACTCGCGCAACCTCGCGTCGATCCGTCTGCTGAACACGGTCGGCATCAACAAGACCCACGACGACCTGGGCCGCTTTGGGCTGACTCTCGCGCAGCACCCGCGCAACCTTTCCATGGCGCTGGGCACCGGCACCATCACGCCCGTGACAATGAACAACGCCTACATCCCGTTCGCTAACGGCGGCTGGCTGACCACCCCCTGGCTGATCGCGCGGATCGAGGAGGTCGACGGCACGCTGCTCTACCAGGCACCGACGCCGCGCGCCTGCCCCGACCCCTGCGAAAACCCTGCGGGCCAGCAGCTCGAGCTCTTTACCGCCCACGGGCCATTGCAGTTTGCGGAGCCGGTGCCCACGCTCGAACCCGGGGTTGCGTGGCAGATGAGTCAGATGCTGGGCGGAGTGATCCGGGCGGGCACCGGGCGCCGCGCGCTCGATCTCGGCCGGCAGGACCTGGGCGGGAAGACCGGCACCACCAACTCCTACCGCGACGCCTGGTTCGTCGGCTTCAACGCGGAACTCGCCGCCACCGCCTGGATCGGTTTCGACGACAACCGTGAACTGGGTTCGCGCGAGACCGGCGCCCGCGCAGCCTTGCCGATCTGGATGGGGTTCATGCAGCGTTCGCTGGCCGGCCGGCCCGAGGCTCCGGTCGAACGCCCGATCGACCTCGTCGAGGTGGCCCTGATCCCGGAGACGGGAGAACGCACCACCGACGACGACCCCCGCGGCCGGCGCGAGTGGCTGCTCCCGGAGCAGATCCCGCAGCGCAGCGCGCATATCCCGTCGGGTACCGGGGAGACCGGCAACCGGGAGGAGACCGGCCGGCAAATCGAGTCGCAGCCCGAGTTCATTTTCTGAGCGGCCGTGGCGATGCCTGAATCCAGAGCCCGTCAACGCCTCGCCGAGGAGGCGGCACGCATCATCCTCGAGGAGGGAGTGCGCGACTACGGCCTCGCCAAGCGCAAGGCGGCCGACCACCTGGGGATGACCGGCCGGCGCGAAATGCCCGCGAATACCGAAATCGAGAACGCGGTGCTGGAACGCAACCGTCTGTTCGCAAGCGCCGAAACCCAGCGCGAATACCGGGACCGCCTGCGCGCCGCCGCGCTGGTGATGGAACGGCTCGCATCACTGGAGCCGCGCCTGGTCGGCCCCCTGCTGTTGGGAATCCTGGAGCCGCAGCCGGTGATCAACCTCCATGGCTTCGCGGAAACCGTCGAAGAGGTGATTTTCCTGCTCGGCGACATGGGCATCCAGTGCCGCAGCGGAGACCGCCACTACAGGGGCGGCAGCGGGACGCGCGTGCCGTTCCTGAGCTTTCGCGGACCGGACGGGCTCGACGTCGAACTCACCGTGTTCCCGGCCAACGGGATCCGGCAAGCACCGCCGTCGCCGGTCGATGGCCGCCCGATGCGTCGTCTCGGACTCGCCGCCGTGCAGGAACTCATCGCGGAAGTCGAAGCCAGCCTGGAACGCGCCGACTGACCGTCTCACGGCCCTGCCCAACTCCTGAAAAACGAACCCCGTTCCCCCGGCGGGCCCTTTGCGAGGGAGGGCCGGTGAAACCGGGTCGGCTCAGCCGGCGCGGTAGCTGTGGACTGTCTCGACCAGGGTCGCGACGCGCTCGGGCTCGATCCCGGGATGGATGCCGTGACCGAGGTTGAACACGTGGCCGGTCGGATTTGGAAAGCCGTCGAGCACTCGCCGCGCTTCGGCCCGGACCACGTCGTCACCGGCGTACAGCACCGACGGATCCAGATTGCCCTGCAGCGCGACCCGGTCGCCGACCCGTCGCGCCGCTTCCGCGATGTCGATGGTCCAGTCGAGCCCCAGCGCGTCGGCGCCCGCCTCCGCCTGCCACTCGAGCCACGCCCCGCCACCCTTGGTGAACAGGATCACGGGCACGCGGCGACCCTCGTGCTCCCGCGGCAGCTCGTCGATGATGCGCTGCATGTAACCCAGCGAGAACTCGCGGTAATGCCGGGGCGTCAGCGAACCGCCCCAGGTATCGAAGATCATCACCGCCTGCGCCCCTGCCTGAACCTGGGCCTGCAGGTAGGCCGACACCGCCGCCGACACCTTCTGCAGCAGCGCGTGCATTGCCTGCGGCTCGCCGTAGAGAATTCGCTTCGTCTCGGCAAAATCCCGCGAGCCTGCACCCTCGATCATGTAGGTGGCCAGCGTCCACGGGCTGCCTGCGAAGCCGATCAGCGGCACGGAACCGTTCAGCTCGCGCCGGATCAGGCGCACCGCGTCCATCACGTAGCGCAGTTCCTGCTCGGGATCGGGAATGGGCAGGCGCTCGATGTCGGCCAGCGAACGCACCGGGTCGCGGAAACGCGGACCCTCGCCGGTCTCGAAGTAGAGGCCGAGTCCCATCGCGTCGGGGACCGTCAGGATGTCGGAGAACAGAATCGCCGCGTCCAGCGGAAAGCGCGCGAGCGGCTGCATGGTGACCTCGCAGGCGAGCTCCGGATTCTGACAGAGATCCAGGAAGCTCCCGGCCCGCGCCCGCGTCGCGCGGTACTCGGGCAGGTAGCGGCCTGCCTGGCGCATGATCCAGATCGGCGTGCGGTCGACCGGTTCGCGCAGGAGCGCGCGCAGCAAACGGTCATTGGCCAGTTCAGTCATCGTTCGTCTTCCGTTGATGGGCGCCCGGGGGCTTGAGGGGGGCGAAAGCCGGATCAACCGCCGGCCAATTCCTGCAGCCGCGCGCGCAACTGCCGGCTGACCTCGCCCATGTCGGCGCGTCCCATCAGCCGGGGCTTCAGAAGGGCCATCACCTGCCCCATGTCCTTCGGGCCGGCCGCACCCGCTTCCGCGATCGCCTCCTCCAGCATCTGCGTCACGGCATCGGGCGCCAGCGGTTCGGGGAGGAATTCGCGAATCACCGCGATCTCCGCCTCTTCGCGGGCCGCGAGGTCTTCGCGTTGCCCACGCCGGTACTGCTCGATGGAGTCGCGCCGCTGCTTCAGCATGCGGTTCAGGATCGCCAGAATCGCCGCGTCGTCCGGCTCGCGGCGCTCGTCGACCTCGAACTGCTTGATTTCAGACTGCATCAGGCGCAACGCACCCAAGCGCTCGCGGTCGCGCGCGCGCATCGCGGCCTTCACCGCCTCAGCGATGCGGTTTTTCAAGGACATGGGAAGAACCCGCGGAGCGGGGAATCAATACATCCGCACGCGGCGGGTGATGTCACGGGAATTCCGCTTGAGTTGACGCTTCACGGCCGCCGCTGCCTTGCGCTTGCGCTCGGTGGTCGGCTTCTCGTAGAACTCGCGACGGCGGACTTCAGAGACCACACCGGCTTTCTCGCAGGTGCGCTTGAAGCGCCGCAGAGCGACTTCGAAGGGCTCGTTTTCGCGTACTCGAACGTGGGGCATAGTTTCTCCGTGACAAGCTGGTTGTAATGTCGGCAACCGGGCCCGCCGGCTGCAATCGGCCATAAGACAGAACCCGCAATGATAGATCAAAGTTTTGTAAAGAAAAAGCCGGTCTCTGCCTACGCAGCCCGAGGCGGTCACGCTATCATGGCCGCCATGAAGACCCTGAACGTCGACCTCGGCGCCCGGAGCTATCCCATCCACATCGGCAGCGGGCTGCTGAACGATGCCACGCTGCTCGCGCCGCATTTGCGCGGCCAGCGGCTGGTCGTGGTCAGCAACGAGACGGTGTCGCCCCTGCACGGCGAGCGGCTCAGGGCGCTGCTCGACGGGCATCCGGTTACCTGGATCGACCTTCCCGACGGCGAGCGGTTCAAGACCCTCGCGACGGTGGAGTCCATCCTCACCCGCATGCTGGAGGCACGCCTCGACCGGGGCAGCACGCTGATCGCGTTCGGCGGCGGCGTCGTCGGCGACATTGCCGGCTTTGCCGCGGCCATCTATCAGCGCGGCATCGACTTCATCCAGGTGCCCACCACCCTGCTCTCTCAGGTCGATTCCTCCGTTGGTGGCAAGACGGGGGTGAACCACCCGCTGGGCAAGAACATGATCGGGGCGTTCCACCAGCCACGCGCGGTGATCATCGACATCGACACGCTGCGCACGTTGCCGCTGCGCGAGCTGCGCGCGGGCGTCGCCGAGGTGATCAAGTACGGCCTGATCGAGGATGCCGGGTTCTTCGCCTGGCTCGAGTCGAACATCGAGCGCGTTCTTGCGCTGGAACCGGAGGCCGTCATCGAGGCGATCCACCGCTCGTGCGCCTGCAAGGCGGAGGTCGTCGCCGCGGACGAGCGCGAATCCGGGCGCCGCGCGCTGCTGAACCTGGGGCACACCTTCGGGCACGCGATCGAGACCGGCATGGGGTACGGCCGCTGGCTGCACGGCGAGGCGGTAGGCACCGGAATGGCGATGGCCGCGAGAATGTCGGAGGCGATGGGCTGGCTGCAGGCCAGCGAACGGGAACGCGCCGAGAACCTGATCGCCCGGGCCGGCCTGCAACTGCAGCCGCCCGAGGAGATCGACGCCGCAGGTTTCCGCGAGCTGATGGCGATCGACAAGAAGGTACTCGATGGCCGCCTGCGGCTGGTGCTGCTGAAGGCGATCGGCTCGGCGGTCGTGACCGCCGATTTTCCCGCAGAGGCGCTGGAAGCCACCCTTCTCGCCGCCTCATCCGTTCCTGCCGGTGCCGACTGAAATCAAAGCGGAAAGCGACCATCGCGCGCTCGGTCTGGCGCCGTATGCGGCCGTCGCCGACCATTCACGCGGACGTCGCCACCCCGAACCGCCACCCAATCACCGCAGCGAATTCCAGCGCGACCGCGACCGCATCGTTCACAGCACCGCCTTCCGGCGCCTGAAATACAAGACCCAGGTTTTCGTCAGCCACGAAGGCGACCTGTTCCGCAACCGTCTCACCCATTCGCTGGAGGTGGCGCAGATCGCGCGGTCCAGCGCGCGGGCGCTGGGCCTGAACGAGGATCTGACCGAGGCCATCGCGCTCTCGCACGATCTCGGGCACACGCCATTTGGCCATGCCGGACAGCGCGCGCTGAACAACTGCATGCGCGACCATGGCGGGTTTGAGCACAACCTGCAGTCCCTGCGCATCGTGGATCTGCTGGAACAGCACTACGCCGAGTTCGATGGCCTGAACCTGACGTTCGAGACCCGCGAGGGCATCCTTAAACACTGCTCGCAGGAAAATGCACGCCGCCTGGGGCCGGTCGCGGAGCGGTTCCTCGTCGGCGGGCAGCCCAGCCTGGAGGCCCAGCTCACCAACGTCGCGGACGAGATCGCCTACAACAATCACGACATCGACGACGGACTGCGCGCAGGGCTGCTGACCATGGAGCAGTTCTGCGAGGTGGAACTGTTCCGGGTCCGTTACGATCAGGTGCGAGCACGCTATCCGGGGCTGGAACCCCGGCGCGTGCGGCACGAGACGGTGCGCCGCATGATCGACACCCTGGTATCCGACCTGATCACCGCCAGCCGCGACGCGCTGCGGGCGGAGGGCATCGACAGCCCCGACGCGGTCCGGCACTCCCCGGAACCACTGATCCGCTTCAGCCCGGAAATTGCGCGGCAGAACCGTGAACTCAAGCGCTTCCTGCGCCAGAACCTGTACCATCACCACCGTGTATACCGGATGACGGTCAAGGCCCAACGTATCGTGAACGACCTGTTCCAAGCCTTCATGGAAGACGCGAAACTGTTGCCGGAAAATTTCCAGGCGCACGCGCGGCGACTGGCCGAGACCGAGGAACACGGCCTCGCCCGCGGCATCGCCGACTACATCGCCGGCATGACCGATCGTTACGCCATCCACCAACACCAGCGGGTTTTCGACCTGCGTACCCTGATCTGAGTCTGCCGCCATGTCCCTGCATCCTGACTGCCTGGCCGAACTGAAGCTGACCCACGCTCCGTTCGACTCACTGCCGAGCGAGGATTTCATCTACAGCGACAGCGTGATCGAGGACATGGTGATCGCGGCCAGCCAGGCGATCGACAGCTCCGGCGCGATCCTGCTGATCACCGGCGAACTCGGTTCCGGCCGCAGCATGCAGTTGATGCGCCTGCTTGGCTCCCTGCCCGAGAACTTCGAGCTGATCGCGTTCCGGGCGCGAATGAACACCCGCTTCGAGGCGGTGGACTACACCATCCGCAGTCACCTGCGCGCCGGCGGATACGACGATCCCGACCGCGCGCTGAGCGACCTGTTGAGCGAGCGCATCCGCGCCGGCTTCGACCCGGTGATCGCGGTCGACGACGCCCACCTGCTGGGCATGGACATCATCAACATCCTGCTCAGAATGCGTGGCGAGATCCTCGGTACGGAAGGTCGCGCCCCACGGCTGGTGCTCGTCGGAGACCAGGTGCTGCTGCGCCGGCGCCTGCAGTTGCGCCCGTCGGACGAACACCAGATCTCGCGCTTCACGATGCGTCCGTTCAGCCTCGAGCAGACCGCCGCGTATCTCACCCAGCGCCTGCGTGCCGCGGGGATGACCGACCCGGGCGAAATCCTCACCGAGGACGTGATCGCCGACCTGCAGGCCGTCAGCAAGGGACTCCCGGGGGCCCTGAACGAGCAGGCCAATCACTGGCTGGAACGTCTTTGCCGGGAGCGCTGGGGTCAAGACGAAGAAACGGAGCTGGACGATGAACCCCCGAAGGAGGACCGCACTCCGCCGTACGCGCGGGGAATGCCCGCGCTTGGGGTCACCGGGGACCCGCCGGATGAACCACCGGAGGACCTGACGCCCTTTACCCGCAGGGAGCCTTCGGCAGCACCCGAAGCTCCCGAGCAGTTCCGGGCGCAGGAAGACGACCGGGACCCAGGCCCACGACGTCGGGAGCGCACGCCCCAGCCGGACGATGCGCCGCCTCCGTTCTGGAGCCGCAGCTGGTTCGTGCCCGCGGTCGCCGCCCTGGTGGCCTTCCTGA
>PULL01000035.1 GCA_003550945.1 Thioalkalivibrio sp.
GCCATCCACCATGACTCCACAGGGTGCTGAAACCGTCCGCCCTTCGTACGTGGAAGGGGGGCGACCGCGATGCCCTACCGTTCCCGACCCTAGGCCGCCCCTAAAGGGGCCGTGGCTCCTCGGGAGCGGATTCCCTCGCGCCGGTGAGCGACTTGCCCGATGTGATCACGCCGTTTCCGTCAGCGTAGACGAATTCGCCGGGACGGATGGTCACGCCCGCAAACGTGACCGGGACATTCAGCTCGCCGATCCCTTTCTTCACACTCCGACGTGGGTGTGGCGCAAGCGCCTGCACGCCGATCGGAGTCTCCGCCAGCACCTGCACATCACGCACGCAGCCGTAGACGAGAACCCCGGCCCAGCCGTTGTCGGCGCCCTTTCGCGCGAGGTTGTCACCCAACAGCGCACAGCGCAACGAACCGCCGCCATCGACGACCAGCACCTGGCCCTGCCCCGACCGCGAGAGCTGCTCGGCGACCAGCGAATTGTCCTCGAAGCATTTGACCGTCACGACGGGACCGCCAAAGGATTCGATACCGCCAAAGCTCACGAAGAGCGGTTCCAGCACGTTCACCGCGTCCCCGTGGGCGTCGCAGAGATCAGGCAGAACGATTTCGCTCACGGCGTTGCTCGCGGATGGGGTCTGGGCGTTCAGCGTAGCAGATGTCGGGCGCGGCACAGAGGCCGAGCACAGCCCCATCGTGGCCATCGCCACCCTCGCAGAGGTTCTGGAAGGCGGTCGGTGTCGGGGCGATTCGATCGCCCGCCCTATGACACTGGGCTTCCAAGCCGGGGGCCGGCCAGCGCCACGAGCACGTAGGCGGCGGCAGCCAGTAGCATCACCGCACCAAAACCCATCTCCAGGGCCAGCAGCGTCGCCAGCGCAGTGGCGGCGACAGAGAGACTGCTGTCGATGCCGCAGGCCCAGGGGATGTGGCTCTGGTCGCTCCCCGCAAGCCGCCGCAGCCCCAGCGGGAACATCATGCCCATCACGAATGCGGGAGGCGCCAGCAGCAGGAACACGGCAGCCGACCGCGCCGGCAGTGACCACCCCATCGACGCCTCCAGCACGGGCATCAACCACTGCCCGTACAGCAGGATGGACACGGCAACGGTCAGAGCCGCCAACACCAGCACGCGCCCGGAGGCCGGAAGGCGCGAAGATGCGAGGCTGCCCAACCCGGAGCAGATCAGCAGCGTGGTGAGCACTGCCGCCGCCGCATACACAGGCTGCCCGAGATAAAGCACCAGTTTCTGGATCAGCACGATTTCGAACAGCATGAACCCGGTGCCGGTCCCGACGAAAAACAGCAGGGTCCAGCGGCGACGCGTCCCGGTCCAGCCCACACGGAAAAGGGGCAGCAAGATGAGCACGAACGCGGCCAGCACGATCTGCACGAAGGTCACCACGCCCAGCACGAACCCCAACTCGAGGTAAGGCAACTCGCGCGCGCCGAAGATCCGGTACAACTCAGGCAGCCCGGACCAGCGCAGAAAGTGGGCGAAAAACGGCCGGTCATCCGTGACCGGCCGCAGGTCGAACGGGTACTGCTCGATCAGCGACGCAGGATCCCCGGATACGAGGGCGTCGACCATGTCCAGAAATCCGGGGTCGGGCAGCACGTGCAGGCGCTCGCGCTCATCGGGTGTCACCCCCGGCAGGATCAGTGGGTCGAAACCGCGGTCCCGACCGAAAACGCGAACACGCTCGACCTGCTCCGCCGTCCATGGGCTTCGGCTTGCGATATACGTGACCGTCCCCCAGCTCCGCAACGCCGCAACGTGCATTTCTGGATCGTCGATGCCCTGCCGCGCCAGACCGTCGCGCCAGGTTGAGAGTACCCGAAGGGTCTTGCGCGGCGGCTGATCATCCCAGACCGTGACCGCGATCATCCCCTCTTCCGACAGCGCAGCCCAAAGTTTCCCGAAGGCCTCGACCGTCAGTTCGTAACGCTCCTGCAACGCCCCGACCCCGGAGGTCCCACCGAACGCGCCCAATACCGGCAATACGATCAGATCGTGCAACTCCTCGCTTGGCCGTGCGAGAAAAGCGCGTGGGCTGGTCCCGTACAGACTCACTGCGGGGTCCCGATAAACCCCGTCGACCCACTCGGGATGCCGTTCCCGAAGCAGGTGATTCGCCTGGCGGTGCGGTTCCACCGCGATCACGCGGGGCACACCGTGGGCGAGTGCCTGAGAAACATCGTTTCCAGTGCCCGCGTCCAGCGCCAGCACCGAGCCGGGCGTCCGCACCGCGTACGGCAACCCCCGGGTGGTCCAGTCGAGGATGTGCATGTCGCCCTCGGCTGCGCGGCCCAGCAGCGTGCCGAAGTACTCGCCGTTGTTGAACATCACGTCGCGTACCGGGGGCTCCCCGATGTATCTCAGGCTCAACGACGGGGCAAAGCGCAGAGCATCCGCACGCACGATCTCCAGCCGGCCGTAGGGGCTGTAGGCCCGGTGCACTACTTCCGCGCCGGGAAGCAGCAGGGCCGAGTGAATCGGTTTGTATTGCGACGGAGCGGGCGCGGAGGGATACACCAACGCAACCACCGGCACCGCCAGCGCCGCCGCCGCGATCCCCGTCGCGGCCTTGCGAGAAAGCCATTCCGGCCGGACGAGCCAGGCGGCGAAGAGCGGCAGCAGCGCCAGCAGCCCCGGAAGCCTGTCCGCCGGAAGGACCCACAGCAGCCCAATCACCAGCACCGCGCCGGCGCCCGAACCCGCCATGTTCGCGAAATACAACGCTCCGATCCGCCCCACCTCACGGTAAAACACCAGGGTGATCGCAAGCCCGCCGAAGAAGAACGGGAGCGAATAGACGAGATAGAGAACCAGCAGCAACCCGAACTGTTCGTGGTCGAAGAACAGCAAGAACGCGTCGAAATCGCCGAACAGCCCGGAAAGCCAGGCAGTTGCGGCCATCGTCACCCCGGACGCGACGTACAACAGCGGAACAGCGGCCACGTAGTGGCGCGAAAGGAAGGTGCGCATCAACACCAGCGCGGTCCCGGCGGCACCGAAGCCGAGCAGCGCCATCGAGATCACCATGTAGGCGAAGTGATGCCACTGAGACGCGGCCAGCAGCTGCATCACCACCAGCTGGAACGCGATCACGGCCGCCGACACCGCCGCGATGGCCGCATAGGTGCCGGACCGGGAGTGCAGCGGGGCGGTCACGACCTGGGCCCCGGACGCGCGCTTACCGAGTTTCGCGCGTTAGCGGAACGAAGCGAACGGGTACCAGCGATCGGGTCCGGATGTCTTCGCCCTCACGCGTGACCAGCATCAGCGTCTGCGTCAAGAAGGGCGAGCCGACCGGGATCACCATGTATCCGCCGTCGCTCAGCTGCTCCAACAACGGTGGCGGAATGTGATCCGCGGCGGCCGTGACCACGATCGCGTCGAAAGGGGCCTTTTCCGGCCAGCCGTAATAGCCGTCACCGTGGCGCACCTGCACATGGTCGTACCCGGCGCGGCGAAGGTTCTCGGCTCCCCAGCGCGCAAGATCGCCAATGATCTCGATGGTGTACACCTCGTCGAGGATCGCGCCCAGCACAGCCGCCTGGTAGCCGGAACCGGTGCCGATTTCCAATACGCGCATGCCGGCCCGAGGTCGCACGCGCTCGGTCATATAGGCCACGAGGTGCGGCTGTGAGATGGTCTGGCCGTAGCCGATGGGCACTGGACGATCCTGGTACGCGTGCCGTCTGCGGTCCACCGGAACGAACTCGTGGCGCGGAACCTCGCGCATCGCGGCGAGCGTGGCGGGATCCTCGATCCCACGCGCCTCGAGCTGCCGGGCGACCATGCGCTCGCGCTCGACGGCGTAAGGATCGGATTGCCCGGCTGCCAGCCCCGGCAGGACCAACGGCAGGGCCAGCAGAACCAAAACTCGGGACAGAAGCATCATCGCACCGGCACCTCTCGTCGGGGACGCTCCGCCCGACGCCGCGGTCACGATGTCCGGAACGCCGCAGGGCTCCCTACAGCGAGGATAGACCACCCGGACCCACGCAGGTCCGGCGAACGTCCTCAGTCGCCCTCGATCGTCATGCCCTGCAAGCTGTCGCGCAGCACCTGGGCAGAGGCCTCGAGCCCCCGACGCTCGGCCTCGTTCACTTCGGGTGCGAGCCGATACTCGACACCGTGCGCACCGATCACGCAGGGAATGCTGAAGCAGACGTCGCGCTGCCCATAGTCACCCTCGGGGTTCACCGAGACCGGCAGCACGCTGCGCTGGTCTTCGAGGATCACCCGGACCAGATAGGCGATCACCAGCCCGATCGCCGCATTCGTGTAGCCCTTGCGCGAGATGATGTCGAAGGCCGCGCTGCGCACCCGCTCGAACAGCCCGTTCATCGCCTCGGGGTCGAAGCGCCGGCCATTGATCGCGTGGTGCATGATGGACAGACCGCCGATCATCGCGCTGCTCCAGATCGGCACCTCGGAGTCGCCGTGTTCACCGAGGATATACGCGTGCACCGAGCGCGGATTCACCTCGTAGACATCGCCGAGCAACGCACGGAAGCGCGACGTGTCCAGCATGGTTCCCGTACCGATGATGCGCCGGGCCGGGCGCTGGCTGAGCCGCTGCATCACGTAGGTCAGGATGTCGACCGGGTTGGTCGCGATCACCAGGATCGCGTCCGGCGCGTGACGGTCCAGCTCTGTGGCGATCTCCCGGAACACCGCCGCGTTGCGGTTCAGCAGATCGAGCCTCGATTCGCCTGGCTTCTGGTTGACTCCGGCGGTGATCACGATCACCTGGCAGGCGGACAGGTCCGGATAATCCCCCGCCCGAACCGCCACGCGCCCGACCAGCGGTTGGCCGTGCATCAGGTCCATCGCCTCGCCCTCGGCACGCTGCCGGTTCTTGTCCACCAGCACGATGCCGCTCGCGACCTGACGCTGGAAGATGGAATACGCGGCGGCCACGCCCACATTGCCGGCGCCGATGATCCCCACGGAGAAACGTGCCATTGAGCGTCCTCCTAGAAGCCCAGTTCCTCGAACTCCATCTGCTGGAAGATCAGGGCGGCGTTCCGCCGCGACAGCTCATGGAAGGTGTCGAGGTGCGCGTAGGCCGACTGATCGATCTGGTAGGCATCGTTCAGGCCGCCACCGGCGTCGAGGATCTTCTGCACCTGCTCGCGCATGTACACCAGATAGTCGCGAGTGTAGCGGGTCAGGATGTCGTAGCCCTCGACCGGGCCGCCGTGTCCGGGAATGATGATCTCGGCGCCCAACTCCACCATTCGGTCCCAAGTCTCGATCCAACCTGCGGTGTCGGTGTCCTCAAAGATCGGAAGCATGCGCTCGTGGAACGCGACGTCACCGGAGATCAGTACCTTCCTATCGGGGACCCACACCACGATATCGCCCGGGCTGTGCGCCGGCCCGAGATACAGCACCTCGATGGTTTCGCCCCCCAGGTCCAGGTCGATCCGGTCGGTGAATACCTTGTCGGGCGTACCCAGACGAGTGCGGAATGCCTTGTCGCGACTGCGCTGCTGCAGGCGCGCGAGCAGCGCCGGGCCGTTTCGCTCGATCTCGCGGGCGGCATCGACATGCGCAATCACCGGCACGCCCTGATCCTGCCAGTAGGTCATGCCCAGCATCGCGTGCCCCTGCCCGTTCTCGAGCACCACGTAACGGACCGGCTGATCGGTGATCTTACGGATCTCATCGTGCAGCGACTTTGCGAGCAGGTAGTTGTCGCCCGCGTTCACGACCACAACCCCCGCGTCGGTGATCACGAACGAGAGGTTGTTGTTGTGCCCGGAGTTTTCGTAGGTGTGAGCCTGGGTGGCGCCGATCGCCGACCACACGCCCTCGGCCACCTTCTCCGGGAGGCTGTACAGGAAGGAATCGGGCGCCTTGTCCGCGACCCACACCGGCAGCCCGGCATCACGCCACTCGAAGAAACCATCGGGGTAGTTGTACACGTTGGTGAAGCCCATCTGCTGCAGCGTCATCGCCGCCGGAGGGCTGCGCAGGTTCTGTCCGCAGTACACGACGATCGGGGTGTCCGGGTCCAGCGCCTCGCGGCCGATATGGAATTCCAGCCAGCCCCGCGGAAGGTTCAGCGTCCGGTGCGAACGGATCATGCCCCCAGTCAGCGCGACCTCGGTCTGCGTGCGCACGTCGATCACCACGTGGCGCGGATCGGTCGCGATCAGTTCACGCAGTCCTTCGGTATCGATATCCGGAACCGTCGCCGCAGCCTGTTCGAGCAGCCCCTCGGGCGTCAGTTCAGCAGCGGAGACCGCCGCTCCCGCGATAAAAAGAACCGTTGCCGCCAACGCTCGGTGCATGTGCCGCCACCCCCGCTCCAGGTTGTTTGCTCAGCGGGCGAGAATAGCCCGCCAGCCCGTTGTGTTGCCAGTGTGTATGGGGCCGCCGCGGACTCCCCGACCTCGGTGCGAGGTAACGGACGCAGGCCGCTGCACAGCCGGTCTTCCGCGGATCCGGCTGTTGTACGATGAACCCTATTTACCGACGAAGGAGACAGCCGCGGCATTCCCCCTCGAACCACCCGCAAGGCGCGCGGCGCCCGGGCGGCGGCGACCGAGAGCTTGAAGACGAAGCCCATGCGAAAAGTGCCGGCACATGTTTATTCGGTCCTGATGCTGGGGATCGTCTCCCAGATCGCGCAGGTCGTACTGTTGCGCGAGCTGCTGATGGTGTTCCACGGAAACGAGCTCTCCATCGGAATCATCCTCGCCGCGTGGATGGCCTGGGTCGGAATCGGCAGCATGTTGGGGGCTTCGCTCGCCGAGCGCACCGATCGCGTGCTACCCGTGCTGATCGTGAACGCCGCGGTCCTGTTACCGGTACTGACGCTCACGGTGCTGGCGATCCGCGGCCTGCGCGGGTTCTTCGACCTGGTGCCGGGTGCCTACCTGTCCCTCGCCGATATTTTCGTTTCCAGTTTCCTGGTGATGGCACCCGCCAGCCTGCTGATCGGGATGCAGTTCGTGCTGCTCGCGAAACTGTGGCGGGTAAGCGCCGGGGCGGCTGACACCTCGGGTGCGGGCAAGACCTACGTCGGCGAGGCGGTCGGCAACATCACCGGCGGGATCGTGTTCACCTTCGTGCTGGTGCATACCCTCAACGCCTTCCAGACGGTGGCGCTCGCGGGCCTGCTGGTGGTGGCCGCCGTGCTTTGGGTCGCGCACCGGACCGGCGCGCTGCGCCGGGGCCTCAGGTTCGCAGTGCCTGCGCTGATCGTGCTCGGCGCCGGGACGATGACACTGCTCGTCCCCGTGGACGAGTGGGCCTACGACCTGCAGTGGCGGCAGCTCGCGCCCGACCACGAGCGTGTGGAGACGCATCAGTCCAAGTACGGCAACATCACGATCGCCCGCCGCGACGACCAGTACAGCTTCTTCCGCAGCGGGCACCTGATGTTCGCGACCGCGGGGCCCGACACACTCGTGCCCCATTTCGAGGAACAGGAAGCGGCCGTGTTCGCCCATTTCGCGATGACCCAGCACCCGAGGCCGCAGCGCGTGCTGCTGATCGGCGGGGGTCTGCGCGGGACGCTGGGAGAAATCGGCAGGCACCCGGTCGAACGGATCGACTATGTCGAACTCGATGAAGTGCTGACGCGGGCCGCAAGACCCTTTGTTTCCGCCGCGACGCTCGCGGCCCTCAGCGAGCCGCGGGTGCACCTCATCCACGCCGATGGCCGCGTGTTCGTGCAGGGCGCCGGCGAGCGCTACGACCTCGTGATCGTCGATGTCCCGGATCCCGCCACCGCGGTACTGAACCGCTATTACACGCGGGAATTCTTCGCACAGGTGCAGCGGATGCTCAATCCTGATGGGATGCTGGTGATCGGCGCCGTCTCGACGCCTGGATTGCGCGGGATCCCGGTGGCGAACCGCAACGCGACGATCCAGCACACCCTGAACCAGGTCTTTGACCACGTGGTCCCGGTCGGAGACCGGTTCCTGATCTTTTTCGCCACCGACTCGCCCAACGGCGTCTCGGTCGATGCAGGCACGCTGATGCAACGCTATCTCGACCGGGGCGTGCACAGCGACGCATTTTCGCGCCATCACTTCCACCTGCTGCTGGAGGAATCCACGCTGCGGCGCGTGAACTGGATCCTGCGCCACCACGGGCGCACCGCCGATGCCCACCTGACCGCGCCGGCATCCGCACCGATCCTGCTGCCACCGATCGCCGATCAGCTGGCGCTCGAAGCCGAACTGCCGCCAGTGCACGAGCGGTTCTTCATCAACTCCGACTTCAAGCCCATCGGCTACTTCTACACGCTGATGTTCTGGGGCGATCTGACGCGCGCCGGACACAGCGAGATGTTCCGGCAACTGCTGCGGGTCGAGGCCTGGTGGGTCTTCCCGGTCCTCGCATTGTTGATCGGGCTGGCGGCGGTGCTGAGGGTGCTGTCCCGGGGCCGTGCGGATGGTCCCGACCGCCGGTTCGCGCTGATTCTGGTGGTTTTTACCACGGGCCTGTCGACCATGGCGCTGCAGATCGCGCTGCTGTTCTCCTTCCAGAGCATCTACGGCTTCATCTACGAGATGATCGGCCTGATCGTAGCGATCTTCATGGCCGGCCTCGCGACCGGAACCACGATCACCAACC